>CAJJYO010000059.1 GCA_905197385.1 uncultured Collinsella sp. | reverse complement strand
GGCATGCCCCGCCTCTTACACCACATCTCTGCGCGCTACCCAACTTACAAACAACTGGGCCAGTTCCGGCACGGAGATTAGCATTGAGCTGACCACGCGCCAAGAAAAGGGCCTATTTACTACGTTTAACTCGAGAGAGCCGACCATACCTGCCTTTTTTGAAAATCGACAGGCCTTTTACCTGCGGTTTTATTTTTCGTTTTCCTGGCATGATTGAGAGTATCCAATTAAACGTAGTAGATAGGCCCGTTTTGTGGCATACGACCCATTCAAGCCCAATCTCGAAGGCTAAAGAGAGCCTCTCATCCACGCCTGCGAGCGAAAACCAAATAGAATGAAAGGCAAATGGAAAGCCCGTTTGACGAGCGGAGGACATATGCGCGACGTAGCCGAAAGCGACTGGAAGCTGTTTAAGAAAATGCTTCCTCAATGGCAAGAACGTTATATGGAAAAGCTCATCGGCCAGTACGTTGAGATGCTGAACGGCGACAGCGAAGCGTCCAGTAGATTTTGGGCACTAGAAGAGCACCTCAATAGAGACAAGCTGTCCTCAGGCGTAATTGCAAACGACATTCGCCGCAGCACAATGCACCGCGAGATAGCCAATTTGCTTATCGACAGCGTGATCACCCTTGACGACCTTGACGGTTTTACCGAGGACATTAAGAGCTATGCGCAACACTGGATTGGCCAGTAAGAGCACTGAACGACAGACATCCCCAGCAAAACGGGGCAAACGCCGGATCGCCCGTAGGTGTCCGGCGTTTGCCCAGATAAAACCTGCCAAAATAAACCTGTCCCTTTTTGGCAGGTTACTCGGCACTCTTGAGGGCGCCGACCATGTCGATCTTGTTGAGGGTACGATTGGTGGCGAGGTTGACGATAAACGTAAAGCCAAAGGAAAGCACCACGGCGAGCACGTAGCTTAGCGGCTCGACCTCGACATCAAAGTACAGCGACGGCATCTGCAAAATGTACGTAAAACTCTCGGCCAGCAAGCCGCCCAGCGGCACGCCCAGCGCAGCGCCAATCGCCGTGAGGATCAACGTCTCCTTGTTGACGTAATGGTGCACCTCACCGCGACGGAAGCCCAACACCTTAATGGTCGCCAGCTCGCGCTCGCGCTCGGAGATATTCGTGTTGGACAGCGTAAACACCACCACAAACGATAGGCACGCCGCCATGAAGGTCACGAGCACCACGACCGAATTGATAATCGTAAAGTTCGCCTCATAGTTTTCCCAATGCTCGGCCGTACTCGAAATCGTAAGCCAACCGTCACTCTTAAGATTCTTGCTAAACGCAATCTGGTCGGCCGACGAACCCTTAAGCAGCACAAAGACGCCGTTAAGACGTGCGCTTCGACCGAACGCACGCTCATAGGTGCCCTGCGTCATGTAAAGCGTGTTGCCCAGATAGTTAAGCGAAATGTCGCTGACTTTGACCTTGGCAACATTGAGCGACGAATCCTGGACGTGAGCCGTATCGCCCGGCTGAATCCCCAGCACCAGCTGTGAACTCTTGCTCAGATACACGTCTCCGTCACGCAAAGGCAGCGGTTCATTGGACTCATCCTCCAGACGCACGTAATCGCCCAAGTCACCCGTGCGGTCATCGGGCACCACGATCAGCTGCACGGTCTCGCTCTTGCCGCCAAACGTAAAGGTGACGTTGTCGGTCATAATCGGCAGGGTCGAGGTCACGGTCACGTTGAAATCATTGGCCGCGCTGCGCTCATCCAATGCCGCGCACGTCTGCGAAAAATCGTCGGGATTGGCGACCGCCAGCAGGTCGTAGCGCGTGATATGCCCGTACTGTTTGGGCGAAAGCGCCACCGACGTGTCGCGAATGCCCATACCGCAGATCACGAGCGCCGTGCAGCCGGCGATACCGAAGATGGTCATAAAAGCGCGCTTTTTGTAGCGGAACAGGTTACGTGCTGCCACCTTGTTCAAAAAGCCCATGCGGCGCCAGATAAAGCCGATGCGCTCAAGCAAGATGCGAGAGCCGGCGCGTGGGGCCTTGGGACGCATGAGCGAGGCCGGGGTCTCGGCCATCTCGTGGCGGCAGGCGATAATCGTAGCGCCCACCACGCCCACGGCAAACAGCGCCACCGAGACGATTGAGGACACGATGTCGTACGAGAGCAGCATCTGAGGCAGCGAGTACATGTCGTCGAACACCGTAAACAGGAACAGCGGCAGGCCCACAAATCCGATGATGTTGCCGAGCACGCCGCCGATCAGACATGCCCACAGCGCATAGTCCACGTATTTGGACAGGATGCGCTCGCGTGAATAGCCAAGCGCCTTGTACAGGCCAATAAGCGTGCGCTCCTCCTCGACCATGCGCGTGGCGGTGGTAAGACTGATGAGCACAGCGACGACAAAGAAGATAAATGGGAAAACCGTGGCGATGGCCTCGATCGAAGAACTGTCGCTCTCGACGCTCGAGTAGCTTGCGATGTTACCGCGGTCCTGAATGTACCAGGTGCATTCGCCCAGATCGGAAAGCTCGGCGCGGGCATCGGCAAAATGCTGGTCGGCGGCGGCGCGGCGCTGGTCCAACTCGGCCTGAGCCTGGACGCGCTCCTCGCTGCCCTCGGCCATACGGTTGATGTTATCCTGCTCGATCCCAAAGAGCATGGCGGCCTGACGCTCGGCCGTATCCAAGCTTGACGGCGTGTCAACCGTCAACTCCTGGACGCGCGCCTTCTCACGCTCCTCGCGGATCTTCTCGATGTTGCCTTTGACCTCGTTGATCTTTGTCGTGTAGGCATCTGAATAGGAGTTAAGACTCTTGGTTCCCTCGACGATCACGTGGACCGCGGAGTAGGAAGAAGATGTCGCGGCATCCTCGCTCACATAGAACTTATAGTCCGCAGCCGAAGCAGCGCGAAAGGCGTTGACTGTCGAGTCGGAGCTCACGTCGGTAGGATCGAGGACCTCGGCCGTAATGGTGTAATCGCCCGCGGCAAACTGATCCTTGGCACTTTGGTTGGACGAGCTCGCGTCATTGGCGGCAAAACTCACCGTATCGCCGAGCTTTTTGCCCGAAGCCTTCAGGAACTTCGAAGTCACCGCGACTTCATCGGCGCTCTCGGGCAAATCGCCGCTCACCAGCACCGGCTGATCGATGTTCTCCTTGGAGAGACTTTGCACGACCACGCGCTCGCGCGTTGTGCCCACGGCGGTGTAGGCGGTCTCGGTGTAGATGCCCTCGACCGTCTCGACGCCGTCGACCTCTTGGATAGCCGCGAGATCGTCGCGCGTAAGGCCATAGGTCGACTGCACGTTAATGTCATAGACATTCTGCTGGTCAAAATAGGCGTCGACCGAATCGCACAAATCCTCGCAGCCCGCCTTAAGGCCGCACATCACGCTCACGCCAAGCGCAGTGATGACCACGATAGATAGGAAGCGCTTAAGACTGCCCCGAATCGTGCGGTAGATGCCACGGCGAAAAACCGTCGGCACCATATCGTTTGAGCTTTGAGCGGTACGGTAGGTCGCGAACTCCCGGTCGCGACCCGCGTGCTCCATATCGTGGTTTTGGCTGTTTTGGCGATCTTGGTCCATGGGCGCTACCACTCGATCGTCTCGATAGGCACGGGATTTTGCTGGACCGTCTCGCTCTCCACGCGGCCGCTCTTAAAGCGGATCAGGCGATCGGCCATGGGCGCCAGCGCGGAGTTGTGGGTGATGATAATGACCGTGATGTCCTGCTTGCGGCAGGTGTCCTGTAGCAACTGCAAGATCTGCTTGCCGGTTTTGTAGTCGAGTGCACCCGTGGGCTCGTCGCACAAAAGCAGCTTGGGGTTCTTGGCCAGCGCGCGGGCGATGGACACGCGCTGCTGCTCGCCGCCCGAAAGCTGCGCGGGGAAGTTGGCGAGGCGCTCGCCCAGGCCAACCTGGCAAAGCGTTTGCTCGGCATCGAGCGAATCGGGGCAGATTTGCGCCGCGAGCTCGACGTTTTCGAGCGCCGTCAGGTTGGGGACCAGATTGTAGAACTGGAAGACAAAGCCGACGTCGGCGCGGCGGTATTCCACGAGCTGCGCCTCGTTGGCGGAGCTCACGTCGCGCCCGTCCACCGTCACGGTGCCGGAGGTCGCCGTATCCATGCCGCCTAGAATGTTGAGCGCCGTGGTCTTGCCGGCACCCGAAGCACCCAGAATGATGGCGAGCTCGCCGCGCTCGACCGTAAAGCTCGCGCCGTCGAGCGCATGAATGCGGGCGTCGCCCTCGCCGTATGCTTTGATGACGTCTTTGAATTCGATATAGGCCATCGATTAATTCCCATCTGGTCGGATAACTCTTTAGTATTACCCATTTCGCACCGACCAAAAAGGGACAGGTTTATTTTGGCAGGTTTTATATGGGGGAAACGGCAGCTATAGATGAGGCGCCGGGGAGGCAGAGAAATCATCGACGGGGTCAGGCCGACCGCCAAACACAACGCACGCATCTCAATCTGTCAGCCAACTCATTCGAACAGCTGTTCGTTTCTATGATATGATTCCGCTATCTAAGCAGGCCAATACGCAGAAAGGCGGCCAACATGGCGTTCGACTTTAAGAAAGAATGCAAGGAGCTCTACAAACCTGCAAGCAAGCCGAGCATCGTAACTGTCCCGCCATTCAATCTCAGGGCGGGATTCAGTCGGGATTCAATTTCAACAAACGGCATCATCCGGTAACCGATATGTAAGGCTGTATAAATCATTTCCATTTGCCTAACAAAATGACCGCTCGGCTAACAAGCTCGGCCCATGTCCCCACGCGATGGTACTGTTCTCTAGAGTTCTTATTAGAGAGGGGTGCTCCATGGAGATCACCATCAATCGCGAAATTGGGAAGCTCGGACTTCCCAGGCATCTTGTGCTTGGCATGGATCCAGGAATTGCAAGCTGCGGATTCGCACTTATCGACACAGCCAATCATGAAATCCTGGATTTGGGCGTCAGATTATTTGACTCTCCAACTCATCCTAAAACGGGCCAAAGTCTTGCGGTTATTCGCAGGGGCTTCCGCTCTACCCGTCGAAACATTGACCGTACCCAGGCGCGCTTGAAGCACTGTCTCCAAATCCTCAAGGCTTATGGCCTCATCTCCCAAGACGCCACCAAAGAGTACTTCCACACCACAAAAGGCGACAAGCAGCCGCTCAAGCTTCGCGTTGATGGTCTTGACCGCCTGCTCAACGATCGCGAGTGGGCGCTAGTCCTATACTCCCTCTGCAAGCGCCGTGGATACATCCCCCACGGAGAAGGCAGTCAGGATAAATCAAGCGAAGGCGGCAAGGTTCTATCCGCCCTTGCAGCCAACAAGGAAGCAATTGCGGAGACCTCGTGCCGTACCGTTGGCAAATGGCTCGCTCAGCAGCCTCAAAGTCGCAATCGTGGCGGCAATTACGACAAGTGTGTAACGCACGCCCAGCTTATCGAAGAAACTCATATCCTATTTGATGCTCAACGCTCCTTTGGCTCCAAATACGCTTCGCCGGAATTTGAGGCCGCATATATCGAGGTTTGCGATTGGGAGCGTTCGCGCAAAGACTTCGACCGCCGCACGTACGACCTCGTTGGCCACTGCTCATACTTCCCAACAGAAAAACGAGCCGCACGCTGCACGCTTACGAGCGAACTTGTTTCAGCCTATGGAGCACTCGGCAACATCACCATCATCCACGAAAACGGGACCTCTCGCGCCCTGAGCGCTACGGAGCGCGATGAGTGCATTGCGATCCTGTTCTCGTGCGAGCCAATTCGAGACAACAAAGATTGTGCTGTTAAATTCGGCGCCCTCCGAAAAGCGCTCGACCTTAGTTCCGGCGATTACTTTAAGGGAGTTCCAGCTGCCGACGAAAAAACGCGCGAGGTGTACAAGCCCAAGGGATGGCGCGTGCTCCGCAATACCCTCAATGCGGCCAACCCCATTCTCCTGCAGCGTTTGCGCGATGACCGCAATCTCGCCGATGCCGTTATGGAGGCGGTGGCATACTCTTCAGCTCTCCCCGTACTCCAAGAGCAGCTTCAGGGGCTACCGCTTTCGGAAGCGGAGATCGAGGCGCTTTGTAGGCTTCCCTATTCATCCAAAGCTCTTAACGGCTATGGCAACCGTTCCAAAAAAGCACTCGACATGCTGCTCGATTGCCTCGAGGAGCCCGAGGTCCTCAACCTTACGCAGGCCGAAAATGACTGTGGCCTGCTGGGACTTCGCATCGCTGGCGCCCAGCTCGAGCGCTCCGATCGCCTGATGCCCTATGAGACCTGGATCGAACGTACCGGTCGGACAAATAACAATCCCGTCGTCATTCGCGCCATGTCGCAAATGCGAAAAGTGGTCAACGCCATCTGCCGCAAGTGGGGCGTGCCAAACGAAATCCACGTTGAGCTTGATCGAGAGCTCAGGTTGCCTCAGCGCGCAAAAGACGAGATTGCCAAGGCCAATAAGAAGAACGAGAAAAATCGCGAGCGCATTGCCGGGCAAATCGCTGAACTGCGTGGCTGCACGGCAGATGAGGTCACGGGCAAACAGATAGAGAAGTACCGCCTGTGGGAAGAGCAGGAATGCTTCGACCTTTACACGGGCGCTAAAATCGAAGTCGATCGCCTAATTAGCGACGACACCTACACGCAGATTGACCACATCCTGCCGTTCTCTCGCACGGGAGAAAACTCTCGCAACAACAAAGTCCTAGTCCTCGCCAAAAGCAATCAGGACAAACGCGAACAGACGCCTTACGAATGGATGTCCCACGACGGCGCGCCTTCATGGGATGCTTTTGAGCGTCGCGTTCAGGAAAACCAGAAACTCAGTCGTCGCAAAAAGAACTTCCTGCTGGAAAAAGACCTTGATACCAAGGAAGGCGAATTCTTAGCACGCAGCTTCACCGACACCGCCTATATGTCGCGAGAAGTATGCGCTTACCTCGCAGACTGCCTACTGTTCCCCGATGATGGCGCAAAGGCACATGTTGTTCCCACCACTGGCAGAGCGACCGCATGGCTGCGTCGCAGGTGGGGGCTTAACTTTGGTTCGAATGGCGAAAAAGACCGCTCGGACGATCGTCACCATGCCACCGATGCTTGTGTGATTGCAGCATGTAGTCGAAGCCTCGTGATTAAAACTGCTCGAATCAACCAAGAGACGCACTGGAACATAACCAGAGGTATGGACGAGACCCAACGCCGCGATGCCATCATGAAGGCTCTCGAAAGTGTTATGCCCTGGGAAACCTTTGCGAACGAAGTACGCGCGGCGCACGATTTCGTCGTACCCACACGCTTTGTTCCGCGCAAGGGAAAGGGCGAGTTGTTCGAGCAAACGGTCTATCGCTATGCCGGCGTTAATGCACAGGGCAAAGACATTGCTCGCAAGGCGAGCTCCGATAAGGACATCGTCATGGGCAACGCCGTTGTGTCGGCAGACGAGAAGTCGGTCATCAAGGTGAGCGAGATGTTGTGCCTGAGGCTCTGGCATGACCCGGAGGCCAAGAAGGGGCAGGGCGCTTGGTACGCGGACCCCGTCTATAAGGCGGATATTCCTGCACTTAAGGATGGAACGTATGTGCCCAGGATTGCGAAAGCGCACACCGGTCGAAAAGCCTGGAAGCCCGTGCCGGAAAGCGCTATGAAAAAACCGCCGCTGGAGATATATCTGGGCGATCTGGTGCAAATCGGCGATTTTGTGGGGCGGTTTAGTGGCTACAACATCGATAACGCCAACTGGTCCTTTGTAGACAGGCTTACTCGAATTAAAATAAGTTGCCCTACCGTTGGAAAACTAAGCAACGACATGTCACCCTTTGTTGTTCGAGAATCACCCATCAAGTAAAGCAGCTGCTTGCCCCGCACATTTCTTGCTTAATCGTGTGGGGCTTTTGCTTATTCCTTGTTGCCCTTTATAACGCATAGACCCATAAATGCAATCGGTTGAGAACCTTCGCCTCTATGCCATATACGCTCCCCATGGCGATACGTTAACGGGCATAATTGCAAGCTGCATCGCGCAGTCTTGAGCACGCGCCCTTCCCCAAGGTGATACGCTGTAAGTGCCCTAGCAGAGTGCCATTCATTGTTCTTGAGCACGCGGCCTTCCCCAAGGCGATACGCTGCTCTGGATCATGGGTCGAAAGAACGGCAAGTCTTGAGCACGCGCCCTTCACCAAGGTGATACGCTCTCCAGCGCGGAGCCGTTGTAGGAGCCTGTGTCTTGAGCACGCGCCCTTCCCCAAGGTGATACGCTGGAGTTCCTTTCTTTCGTTTGTTCCCTTTCGTCTTGAGCACGCGCCCTTCCCCAAGGTGATACGCTTGAGCTTGGCGCGTGCGTCCTCGATGCTGAGTCTTGAGCACGCGCCCTTCCCTAAGGTGATACGCTGACGATCTGGTCGAGGAACGCCT
>CAJJYO010000058.1 GCA_905197385.1 uncultured Collinsella sp. | reverse complement strand
ACCCGGGTAGCGGCTCTTTTTTGTTACCATAAAACGTTCGAGATCCGATATATCAGTTCTGATGGAACATGAAGTGTGAGGAGAAGGAGCCGCCAAGTGGCTTCAACGTCCACGTGCCATATTTGCCCTTTGCCGATTTATCCCATCTTTGCGATGCCTTTGCCGATCACCCATGCGACAATGCGCCGGACGAGAAAGGAATACGATGGAATCGACTGATGTACTTGTAATTGGATCTGGCATTGCGGGCCTTTGCGCCGCTATAGAAGCAGCACGTGCGGGCGCGACCGTCACTGTGGCAAGCGCCGGCAAGACCATGAGCGGATCGAGCTTCTTCCCGGGCACCTGGGGCCTCGGCCTTATTGGACCCGTCGACGAAGATGACGAACAAGACCTCATCGACACCATCCAGACCGTCGGCGGCGGCGTTGCCGACCCCGAGCTCGTCCAGACGTTCGTCCACGGCATTCCCCAGGCAATTGCATGGCTCGAGCAGGATCTGGGCGTAGAACTCCAGCGCCCGCAAAGCGCCGAGAGCGCCCAGCAAAAACAATTTATCCCCTGCTTCGACCACAAGACGCGTATGTGGCGCGGACTCACCCGCAAGCCCCTTGAGGACGCGTGTACGGCCCAGATCGAGTCTCTCGGCATTCGTCTGCTCCCCCGCCACGAGCTTATAGACCTTGTTGAGGACACGACCGGAAAGATTGTCGGCGCCGTGCTCTACGACCGCGCAAACGAGCATCTTGCGTCTATGGCAGCCAAGGCCACTATCATCGCTGCGGGCGGCACGGGCGGACTGTTCGAGCGCAGCCTCACTTCCGCCGATGTACTTAGTTCCTCGCAGGCCATCGCACGGGCGCACGGCGCATCCCTTACCAATATAGAATTCATGCAGATGATGCCCGGCTTCATTGAGCCTAAGCGCAACCTGGTCTTTAACGAAAAGACCTGGCGCTACGTTAAGTTCGACCAGCCAGTTGAAATCGCTGATGACAAGCTGGACGATCTGCTTGAGCAACGCTCCGGATATGGCCCCTTCACTTCGCGCCTGGCTTCCCGCGCCATCGATCTTGCCATCGATCAAGCAGGCGCCGAAGGCCTGGCGCTCCACTACGACTTCCCCCGCGAGGACGTCCCCGAGTTTGTGCAGACCTTTGCCACTTGGCTGCAAGACGAGCACGGCATCGCGCCGACCGACGAGATGCGCGTGGCGATGTATGCCCACGCCGCCAACGGCGGTATCAAGATCGACAAGACCGCGTGCACGGGCGTTGAGGGCCTCTACGCCTGTGGCGAGGCAACAGGCGGCATGCACGGCGCCGACCGCATCGGAGGGCTGTCGAGCGCCAATGGCATCGTATTCGGGCGTATCGCGGGCGCATCGGCGGCTCGAGCAGCACTGGACGCTCCCGAGGCTGACGCACCGGTGGATGTCGCCCTCCCCGAGCATGGCATCGCTACAGCAGTCGCCGAGCGCCTAACCCGCTGCCTCAAACACACAATGAGCACCTACTGCATGATCAACAGGACCGAACCAGGCCTATCCGAGGCGCTTCAAGAGCTTGAAAGCCTACAAGACGAGGCGACGTCGCTGCATAAGCCGCGCGCCAATGACAGCGAAATCGCTGCCCTCGCCCGCCTAAAGTCGCAGATTCAGCTGTCGACGGAGATGGTCAAAGCCATGCGTAAGCGGACCGAAAGTCTCGGATCGCACTATCGAGCGGATTAAACCGGACACCTATCTAAAGCAGAACACAATCAATCGATATCCATGGGCCCCGTGAGCTTGAAGCAGCACGGGGCCCATTCGTGTCCGCACGACAGCGTATCCTTATTCTGAATATAGAGCGGGCAAAGCCCGCATAGAAAATAGACCAGCGAGGAGGAGATATGGACAGCAGGGATATCGAGAAATGGCGTGTCGAACTTGACAGCTACGCCCATGTGGAAGACGGCGTTGAGTATTGGCTCGCACGCGATTTAATGGAACCCATGGGGTACACTCGATGGGAGAACTTCGCCGAAGTTGTTAAGAGGGCAAAAGTCTCGTGCGAAACAAACAAAACTCCAGTTGATTCCCATTTTCGTGACACCACGAAAATGGTAACTGCCGGTGTCGCCGCTCGCGCGGTTAAAGACTACAAACTTACGCGCTATGCATGCTATTTAATCGCACAGAACGGAGATTCAAACAAGCCAGAGATCGCGCTCGCCCAGGCATACTTTGCCGTGCAGACGCGCCGCCAAGAGCTCATAGAGCAGCGCTTCGCAGAGATTCAGCGCTTGCAGGCGCGCCACTCGCTATCCGATTCAGAGAAACAGCTCTCGGGTATTGCGTTCAAACGCGGCGTGGACTCCAAAGGATTCGCGATCATCAAGTCGAAGGGCGATGAGGCGTTATTCGGCGGCAGAAGCACGGCGGAAATGAAGCAGCAGCTCGGCGTACCCAAGAGCGCGGCATTGGCGGACAGGTTAGCCGATGTCCTCATCAAAGCAAAGGACCTCACGAACTCGATGACGGCCTTCAACGCCGAGGAACACGACTTGTACGGTCTGGACCAGATCAAACAAGAACACGTCGAGAACAACACGAGCGTGCGTGGCAGCCTCATCGACCGCGGAATTGTTCCCGAGAACCTACCGCCTGCCGAGGATACAAAAAAGCTCGAGCGTCGCGTGAAGGCAGACGAGAAGAAACTCAAGGAGGGTACTGACGGTTTCACCGATCCCCAGGGTAGACTCAATCTGTGAAAGCGGCCGCGCCCTTTCGGGTTCGACCCCATGCGAGGTTAACAAAAAAGCGACCAGCCTAAGCCAGTCGCTTTAACATGCTTTGGTGGGCCGTCAGGGGGTCAGCCTGCTGCGCAGGCGGTCACTGCGGCGCTTCGCGCCTTGCGCGCTGCGCTGGCAAATGCTTACGCATTTCCTCAGCTCCGCGCCCCAACGGGTTCGACCCCATGCGAGGTCAACAAAAAAGCGACCAGCCTGAGCCAGTCGCTTTAACGATCTTTGGGTGGGCCGTCAGGGGGTCGAACCCTGGACCTTGGGATTAAGAGTCCCCTGCTCTACCAACTGAGCTAACGACCCAAAGCTAAAGTCCGTTATGGCGGACTTTAGAGGAGATATCGTGTGGTGGGCCGTCAGGGGTTCGAACCCTGGACCTTGGGATTAAGAGTCCCCTGCTCTACCAACTGAGCTAACGACCCGATATCAACACAAAGCAAGAACTGGGGTGGGTAAAGGGACTCGAACCCTCGACCTACGGGACCACAACCCGTCGCTCTAGCCAACTGAGCTACACCCACCGTGTCCTGTGCGCTTCGCGCTCGACTATTATTGCAAGGAACGCCACGCGATGCAAGCCCCAATTTTCAAGAATTTTGAAAAGAGTTTTTCGAGACCATTTCGAGCAAATCCCACCGGTTTCATAGGAGTAAACTTGCCCCACTGCAAATCCTCGAAAGGACCGTCATGAAAGAACTCTCCAACCGCACGGCAAGATTTACCGATTCGGTCATCCGCCGCATGACACGCATCTCCAATAAGTACGGCGCTGTCAATCTCTCGCAGGGCTTCCCCGACTTCGATCCCCCGGCGCAGCTGCTCAACAGCCTGAGCGCCATCGCCAGCGACCCCAAGCCGCTCTATCACCAGTACTCCATCACCTGGGGCTCCCAGGCCATGCGCGAGGCGCTCGCAGCAAAGCAGGAGCACTTTATGGGCATGCCGGTCGACCCCAACCAGAATATCGTGGTCACCTGCGGCTCCACCGAGGCCATGATGGCCGCCATGATGACGGTCACGAACCCCGGCGACAAGGTCGTCATCTTCTCGCCGTTCTACGAGAACTACGGCGCCGACACGATCCTTTCGGGTGCCGAGCCCATCTACGTGCCGCTCAACCCACCCACATTCGACTTTGACCGCAAGACACTCGAGGCGGCCTTCCGCGACAACGACCCCAAGGCCATCGTCCTGTGCAACCCTTCCAACCCCTGCGGCAAGGTCTTTACGCGCGAAGAGCTCACCTTTATCGCCGACCTGTGCAAAAAGTACGACGCGTACTGCATCACCGACGAAGTCTACGAGCACATCGTCTACGCGCCCCATGAGCACGTCTACATGGCCACGCTGCCCGGCATGTTCGAGCGAACCATCAGCTGCAGCTCGCTGTCTAAGACGTACTCCATCACCGGCTGGCGTCTGGGCTACACCATCGCCCCGGCCCAGATCACCGAGCGCATCAAGAAGGTCCACGACTTTCTCACCGTGGGTGCCGCCGCTCCCCTGCAGGAAGCCGTTGTCACCGCCCTCAACTTCGACGACAGCTATTACGATGAGGTCCTCGACCTCTACACCGCCAAACGCGACCTGTTCTGCCAGGGGCTCGATAGCATCGGTCTTGAGCATAACGTGCCGCAGGGCGCCTACTACGTCATGATGGACATCTCTGAGTTTGGCTATGACAGCGACCTCGAATTCTGCGAGGACCTCGCATCCAAGGTGGGCGTGGGCGCCGTGCCCGGCTCGAGCTTCTTCCGCGAGCCCGTCAACCATCTGATTCGTTTCCACTTTGCCAAGCGGGACGAGACGCTTAACGCGGCACTGGAGAACCTCAAGTCGCTACGTGATAAAATCAAGCCGCGCGGGTAAGGACGGCCCGGCAACTAAAGCAACCAAAGAAGCCCCGCACCGCCCGCCACGTTGCGAGGCTTCTTTTTATAGCGCTTTCTTAAATGGTTTAGAGCCCTATACTTTAGTCACGGAGCAACTCGTCCCAGAGAGAGGAATACTATGGCAGAACAGCAGCTTATCGGAGCGCTCGAGGCCGGCGGCACCAAGATGGTCTGCGCCACGGGCTATGCAGACGGTACGGTCCTGGAGCGTGAGCAGATCGCGACCACGACCCCGCAGGAGACCGTTGAGGCCGTCAATGCATGGTTTGCCGACAAGGGCATCGCCGCGCTGGGCATCGGCGCCTTTGGCCCCACCGCAGTCAACCCTGCCTCGCCCCAATACGGCAAGATCCTGGAGACGCCCAAAACGGCATGGCGCTACTTTGACCTGCTGGGCACTATCCAAAACGAGCTCAATATCCCCTGCGGCTACGACACCGACGTCAACGTCGCCTGCCTGGGCGAGGTCACCTTTGGTTGCGCCCAGGGCCTCACTGACGTTGTGTATCTGACCATCGGCACCGGCGTGGGCGCCGGCGTGCTCTCGGGCGGTAAGCTCGTACACGGCATGATGCATCCCGAGGCCGGCCACATCCTGGTCACGCGCGACCCGCGCGACACCATTGGCGAGCACAGCGCCTGCCCCTTCCACGACAATTGCCTCGAGGGTCTCATCGCCGGCCCCGGCGTTAAAAAGCGCTGGGATGGCAAGAGCGCCGGAGACATGGCCGATGACCCGGAGGCCATGGACCTGCTCGCAGGCTATCTGGCACAGGCACTCATGACCTACACGCTGTGCTACGCGCCGCAAAAGATCATCATCGGTGGCGGCGTGGCCGACCACACCCCCATCGTGCCGCTCGCGCGCAAGAAGTGCGCCGAGATGCTCAACGGTTATATCGTCACGCCCGAGGTCAACGACATCGATACCTATATTGTCAACAACAGCCTTGAGGGCAAGCAGGGCATCATGGGCTGCCTGGCCCTGGGCGCGCAGGCGCTTCAGTAACAGACGCACCCACAGGGCGTGGCGCGCCCGGCAAATCCAACCTACGGAACGACGCCACCACGCCCTATATAAGCCCTCTAATAAAAAAGGCCGCCTAGCACCAAGCATACGTCCTAGGCGGCCTTTTTGGCACATATGAGCGATCGTAAGAGATATCGGAGCACAACGCCCGTTGCCGCTCCACAGCAGTCGATCATCACATCGGTGATCATGCCGGCGCGTCCCGGCACAAAGAGCTGAATCGTCTCGTCGATCGAAGGAATCAGCAGCAGGAACACCGCCGTGGGCAGCAGCACGTCAAAGGTGCGCCGGCCCTCAAAATCAAAGGCGTGCGTTGCCAAGATGCCGAGCACCATATACTCGGTAAAATGCGCGCACTTGCGAACAACAAAGTTGGTCACCCATTCATATGGAAGTCCCACGCCGTGCAGGAAACCGCGGATAGCTTCCATGACCGTTAGGCTCAGCGAGCCCGACCCCGAGCCGGGAACCAGCGAATTGCCCCAGATCAAGAGCGCCATCAGGCAGGTCACGACCGCCCATTTTCGATTGATCTTAACCATGCAGAAGTTATGCCTCCGCGCGGAGCGGCGCGAAGCTGGCGGTACCGCCCTCGATAACGCTCAGGTAGGCACGGCCCGTACGCTTGGCGGTAGAGGACTGCAGGCGCTCGATCTCCTCCTCGAGGATCTGATTGACGCGCTCGTGACGACGGTTTTCCATAATGCCGGCGGCAATAGCCTCGGCCCGCTCGACGCTCTCGCGCGAGATACGGGCAGTATCCTCGGGGAACACAGCGCTGTGACGGCCGACATAGGCGGGGGCAGCAGGCTGAGGGGCAGCGACGGGAGCGGGGGCTGCAACAGGAGCAGGCTCGTCAATCTCATCCAGAATCGCGGTGGCGGCGGCCCACATGTCCTCGTGGCCCGAGTAATCAGCCATGGGGACATCAACCTCGAGTGAGGCATCCGGAAGGTCGCCGGTGTCGATGCGATCTTGGGCATCAATCGATGCGGTGATGGCTGCAGGCTCATCGAGGTCATCGAAATCGATATCCGCGGCACCGGAGATGATAGGCATGCTGGCGAGGTTTACATTGTACGGCGCAGCCTCAGCCGCCTGCTGCTGGGCAGGAGCGCCCCACAGCGAGCTTTCGGCGGCACGGCGGGCGGCAACGGCCTCCTCGTCCGCGGCCATGGCTTCATCAACGTACGAATTGTCGGCAGAAGCGTTCGCGTCCGCCGAGGTAGCGCTGTAGGCGTTATTGGCTGCCGCGTTGGCGACGAGTGCCACGAAAGCCGCCGTGCTGCCCGCAGGGGCGGCCTGGGAGCCAGACACGGCGCGTGCCGCGGCGGCGATGTCGTCGCGATTGAAGGAGCCGGTCTGCCCGCCGTTGGTGAGCTCGTCGATGGCGACTTGATAGACGTCGCGCGAGTGTGCAGGGTCGCAGCTCACCGGCGAATCGTCGTCGAGCATACTGTCGATCATGGACCAAGCCTCGTCCTCGTCCATAGCATCTGCGGCTCGAGCGATGGTAGGGACACCATCATCGGCATGACGGCGCTGGAACGCACCAGTCAGGCCGGAAAGGAATGCCGAGGTAGACTGCTCCGCCTGAGCCTGAGAATCAGAAGCCACAGCGTAAGGAGTCGCATCCTGCTGCTGAGCTGAAATCGAGGCGGTCTTGAACTCGCTTTGATGCTGATTGAGATTGGCGGCACCGCCCATGGCATCGGGCTGGAACAGACGCTCTTCACGCTGCGCACGATACTCGGAGATACCCAGCGAGGCGGCATAGATGCCCACGCCCGCCACCGCGCCCACGGCGAAGGGAACCGCACCCGCCACGACCGTCTCGTTCACAGACGAAAACGGCAGCGTCGCAGCATACATAACCACGGGAGCGGCAAGGCCGATCCCGCACGAAAGTCCGGCAAGGACTGCTCGTTGTGTTGCATCAGAAGAAGCCATGAGCTCTCCCCATCTTCCAGCACCCAAATCGCATCATTCAGTTGGCTGCGCGAGAGAAGATGAAGCGGGGCTATGCCCCAAAGCAACGGTATATGGTTCGTTTCATCTGCGTTTTCCGTCGCGAAGCTTAAAAGCTATTATGCGAAACCGCCCTGTCGATTGCAAGCGACGATGTCGGATTGAAACGGGAAACCTGCTGCTTGCCAGTCTTATGGTCAAAAATAAGCGCGGAGCGGCGATATAGAAAAGGGCCGAGGCTCAAAGCCCCGACCCTTTATTGCATTGATGACTATCGCTGCGTGTGGATGACAACCTAGAACGTCTGCTCGTAGTCGCTGTGCTTTTTGGCCGAACGCACCAGGAACTCCTGGTTGGTGTTGGTGCCCTTAAGACCCTTGATAAACGACGCAGCTGCGCGCTCGGTGTTGTTCATGCCGGCAAGAATGCGACGCAGGCCAAAGACAAACGGACGCATCTGCTCGTCAACCAACAGGTCCTCGTTACGCGTACCGGAGGCAACGGGGTCGATAGCCGGGAAGATGCGGCGGTCGGCCAGGTCGCGGTCGAGCTTGAGCTCCATGTTGCCGGTGCCCTTGAACTCCTCAAAGATGACCTCGTCCATCTTGGAGCCGGTGTCGATGAGGGCAGAGGCCAGGATGGTGAGCGAGCCACCGTTCTCGATATTGCGGGCTGCGCCCAGAAAGCGCTTGGGCGGATACAGTGCCGCCGAATCGACGCCGCCCGAAAGGAAGCTGCCCACCTTCACGTCGGCGATGCGGTGTGCGCTCACGCTTTCATGCACCA
>CAJJYO010000057.1 GCA_905197385.1 uncultured Collinsella sp. | reverse complement strand
CGGCAACGGCGTCCGGGTGAGCCATTAAATCAAGATGGCAGTGTGCATCAAATAACCGGGGCTCCATCTCGGCGCGCTCCGCTAGTCCAAGCGCTGGCCATCGGCGCGCACGCGCTCGGTGCCGCGGCCACTGATCTGGCGGATAACCTCGCCGGCAATCATCTGGCCCATGATGGGCGGCATAAAGCTGGCGGTTCCGAGCTCGGTGCGCTCGTGGATATTGGAAGGGTCGCGGGGCTGTGTCTTAACCGATTCCTCGCAGCTAAACAGTACATGTAGACTCTTGATTCCGCGCTTCTTGCATTCTTTGCGCATGATGCGGCTCATGGGGTCACGTACCGTATCGAAAATGTCGGCAAAGCGGAGGCACTCGGGATGGAGCTTGTTGGCCCCGCCCATGGAGCTAACCAAACGAATGTCGTGGTCCTGAGCATATTTGGCAATGGTGAGCTTGGCCGAGATGGTGTCGATGGCGTCGACGACGTAGTCGAGCTTGCCGTCCGTCTGCTCCAAAACGCGCGCGAAAAATTCGTCGATATTGTCGCTCAACAGGTATTCGGTGCGCTTGATGACGGTAGCGGCTGGATTGATGTCGTGGATCATGGCTTCCATAACATCGACCTTGCGCTTGCCGATGGTGCTTTGAAAGGCGATGGCCTGGCGATTGATATTGCTGGGCGCGATGATGTCCTTATCCAGAATGACGAAATGACCAATGCCGCCGCGGACAAGTGCCTCGCAGCAATTGGAGCCCACACCTCCGCAGCCGAGCACCAGCACCGTGGCGGCGGCGAGTTTGTCGAGTGCCTCGCGGCCCATGATGATCTCGAGCTTGGTGTCGCGTGTCTCGTTGGGGGTTGCGGCTGTGGTTTCGGTCATAGACATCCTCCGATGGGGAAGCGAATCGTGTTTTAGCTATCGTCATTATAGGTATTATCGCGATTCCATTTGAGCCCTAGGGGCTTGTTGAAATGAGGCAGTGATTCGCATAAGATGAAGCAGATGGCACCCGTTGCCGCGGGTTGGCCAACTCCCAAACACGTTTGTAGCGTGAGAAGTGGCCGTCTTCGCATTACGCGGGGGCGGCTATTTCATTCGACCTCCAATGTGAATGCCGAGCTCCACAGCCGCGATTACAAGCAATAACAACGTCAGGACATCGTCAATACTCATAGTCCATCTCCTTCTCGGGTAGAGGGAGCTGGCCCATCTGCTTCAACTTCCATTGTAGCTAAATACGAACGAATGTTCTATAGATGTTCCTGTATTAGATAGTTAGACAAACATCTAAATATCGAGTATAGTGTGCGCGTCATGAGAGATGATGAAAGGGGGTCTTATGCCGGGAGAGGGTTTTAAGGCGCTTGCCGATCCAACGCGACGGCGCATTTTGGAGTTGCTGCGCGAGGGCAATTGCACGGCGGGGGAGCTTGCCGAGCATTTCGATATCAGTAAGCCGTCGCTGAGCCATCACTTGGCGACGCTCAAAAACGCCGGGTTGGTAACCGACGAACGTCATGGTCAAAACATCGTATACAGCTTAAACACTACCGTCATGCAGGACTTGATCGGTTGGTTTATGGGCTTTACAAACACGGAAGGTGATAAGGATGAATAACGAAAACAAGGGCATTCACCCCACGGGGGTATCGTCGCGCGTGTGGATTGCGCTGGTCGCTCTGTGCGTCGCCAATGTCGCAGCGCATCTCATGGTGATGCCGAGCTTGCCTGGGCAGATTCCCACGCACTGAGGCGCGAACGGCGCCGTCGACGGTTGGGGTCCCAGCTGGATGGCCTCCGCGCTCGGCGTGCTGCCTCTGGTGCTTCTCGCAATGTTCTGCGTGGTGCCGCGCATCGATCCCAAAGGTGAGGCATATCGAACCTCGGGCAAGTTCTATCAGGGCTTCGTAATCGCCTTCACATTGTTCATGTGCGCCATAAGCTGGCTGGGAGAGCTTACGGTCTGGGGCGTGGTGCCGGCGGTCGGTTCGGTCAACGTGCTGATTTCCGGTGTTGTCGGTTTGCTGTTCATCGGCGTAGGCAACTACTTGCCGCGTGTGAAGCAGAACTATACGCTCGGTATCAAGACGCCTTGGGCGCTTGCCAATCCCGAGAACTGGCGCCGTACGCAGCGCTTTGGCGGTGCCTGCTTTATGGTGCTGGGCTTTGGCCTGATTGTGATGGGCGTGGCAGGCAGCGTGCTTTCGAGTGAAGTCGTCGCCGCGGTGATTGCGGTTCTGGCGTTTGGTTCGGTTGGAGCCGTCTACGTCTACTCGTATCTGCTGTGGCGCAAATCGCAGCGAGCCGCTCGCTAAGGTTGCGGAAAACTAGCGTACGCAGTTCATAGTATGTTCCGGGGGAACTTTTCCCAGGTAGTATTAGGGGGTATGGGCAACCATGCCCCTTTTTCGTTACGTTTCAGAGCTGGTTTTTCCATTTCGTTTCCACTTAGGCGAAACAAGAATAGGGAAACAGCAGGTAGAAAGGATAAAACAGGCAAATGGCGGAGTTTATCTACCAGATGTATCAGGCTCGTAAGGCCCATGGCGACAAGGTAATCCTTGACGACGTGACCCTGAGCTTCTACCCCGGTGCCAAGATCGGCGTCGTGGGCCCCAACGGCATGGGCAAGTCGACCCTGCTCAAGATTATGGCCGGCATCGAGGAGGTCTCCAACGGCGATGCCAGGCTCACCCCCGGCTACACCGTGGGCATCCTGCAGCAGGAGCCGCCGCTCGACGACGACAAGACCGTTATCGAGAACGTGCGCATGGCGTTTGGCGATATGATCGCCAAGGTCGATCGCTTCAATAAGATCGGCGAGGAGATGTGCGACCCGGACTGCGACATGGACGCCCTCATGGCTGAGATGGGAAAGCTCCAGGACGAGATCGACGCCGCCGACGGCTGGGATATCGATTCCAAGCTCGGCCAGGCCATGGACGCCCTGCAGCTGCCCGATTCCGACATGCCGGTCAACGTGCTTTCCGGCGGCGAGCGCCGCCGCGTGGCCCTGTGCAAGCTGCTGCTCGAGGCTCCCGACCTGCTGCTGCTCGACGAGCCCACGAACCACCTGGACGCCGAGTCGATCCTGTGGCTCGAGCACTTCCTGCACAACTACCAGGGCGCGGTGCTTGCCGTCACACACGATCGCTACTTCCTGGATAACGTTGCCGAGTGGATCTGCGAGGTCGACCGCGGTCACCTTTATCCCTACAAGGGCAACTACTCCACGTATCTGGAGACCAAGGCCGCCCGTATCGAGGCACAGGGCAACCGCGACGCCAAGCTCGCCAAGCGCATGGAGGCCGAGCTCGAGTGGGTGCGCAGCTCGCCCAAGGCCCGTCAGGCCAAGAACAAGGCCCGTCTGGCTCGCTACGAGGAGATGGAGGCCGAGGCCCGCGCAAGCCAGAAGCTCGACTGGACCGACATCCGCATCCCTGTGGGCCCGCGTTTGGGCAACAAGGTGCTCGAGGCCCATCATCTGCACAAGGAGTTCGATGGCCGCGTGCTCATCGATGACCTTTCGTTCACCCTGCCGCGCAACGGCATCGTGGGCGTCATCGGCCCCAACGGTGTCGGTAAGACCACGCTGTTCAAGACGATTGTGGGTCTGGAGCCGCTGACTTCGGGCGAGCTTGAGGTGGGCGAGACCGTCAAGATCTCCTATGTCGACCAGAACCGCTCCGGCATCGACCCCGATAAGAACCTATGGGAGGTCGTCTCGGACGGCCTGGACCACATGATGGTCGGCGAGACCGAGGTTCCGAGCCGCGCTTATGTGGCGAGCTTTGGCTTTAAGGGCCAGGACCAGCAGAAGCGCGCTGGCGTACTTTCCGGTGGCGAGCGCAACCGTCTGAACCTGGCGCTCACGCTCAAGCAGGGCGGCAACCTGCTGCTCCTCGACGAGCCTACGAACGACCTCGACGTCGAGACGCTGTCCTCGCTCGAAGCGGCGCTGCTCGAGTTCCCGGGCTGCTCGGTGGTCATTAGCCATGACCGTATGTTCCTGGACCGCGTCGCCACGCACATTCTGGCGTGGGAAGGCACCGACGAGAACCCGGGCAACTGGTATTGGTTCGAGGGCAACTTCGAGGCCTATCAGGCCAACCGCATCGAGCGCCTGGGCGAGGACGCGGCCCAGCCGCATCGTATCCACCGTAAGCTGACGCGCGACTAGATCGTTACGCGGTTTTCCAAACCGCGTAACTGCTCGACGCTGCGCGGGTCGCAAGCACCCCATCTTGCCGTTCAAGCCGTCGCTCGCGTACCGAAGTACGCGTCGCTCCTCTTTCACGGCAACCTGGGGCACTTGCGGCCCGCTCGCTGTTGGTTACGCAACATCAACAAATAAAAACGGCTCAAATCCTGATTTGGATTTGAGCCGTTTGTCGTTACTGCTCGGGTTCTTCGACTTTATCGATGGCCCAGGTGGATCCGAGGCCACCGGTGGTGTTGCGGCGAATGCGCACGGTGACTTCGTGGCGCTCGCCGGCCTGCGTATAGTGCAGGGGGAAGCTTGCACGGTTTCGCGCGGCCTCGATGGTACCGAGCTCGCGGGCGATCCAGTAGTACTCGCCGATGATGCCGAGCGTGTCGGCGCCGTAGGGGAGATAGGTCGACAACTGGTGCAGAAGCGGGCCGGGGCAGAAGACCTCGGTTGCGAAATCGACGGGGAAGTCCTCGGGGATGGCGGGCGCTGCAGGTGCGGGGGTTGGGGCCGCTGCGGGTGCCGGAGCCGGTGCCGGTGCGGGAATTTGGTCGCAAGCAGAGGTGGGCACGGATTCGATGACGGGTGCGGGCTCCGGCGTCGTTTCCGGCTTGATTGTGGAATCTGCGGGCTTCACGTTGACGGGCGCGTCTGCAGATGCAGTTTCAATCTCAACCTGCGTTGCGTTCTCGTTCTCGACGCTCGACTTTGCCTCGATGGGCGTGGATGCCATGGTGGTGATGCCGGCGTTTGCGTTCTCGGGGTCATAGACGACCGTGAGCGAGATGGCGGGCTGCGGTGCCTCGGGCTCCGGCGCCGACTCGGTAGCGTCTTGATCTGCGGGCTCGTCGGACTGATCGTCCTCGGCCTTGTCACCAAAGACATCGCTGTTTTGGAATGCAGACGTCTCGGGCTGGTCAGCGGCTTCTTCGGTTGTCGACTTGGGAGCTTCGTTGAGCTCCGCAGTGGTTTCCTGCTCAGATATGACTTCGGGATCGGTCGTGGCGGTGATTTCGGTTTCTGCTGTTACCTCAATAGCGACTTCGATCTCTGCCTCGGGCTCGGGCTCCGGCACGGCTTCAACCATGGTTTCTGGCTTGGGACGTTTAACGTGCTTGGGACGCACGGCCTTGAGGTCCTTCTCGCCGCGCTTTTTCTTTTTGTAGGACTGCTTGGCTCCCTTGGCTGCCTTGGGCTTGTCCTCGCCCTTGGCAAGGGCGGCATCCCAAGCCTCGTTGGCGATGACGGTGGCATACAGGCGACCGCCCTTAAAGACGGTCAGCTTAATGCAGTCGTCGAGCTCCTCGAGCAGCTCACGCGTGGACTCAAAGCCCAGGTCATAAGCGGTCATGTCGCCGGCGGCGAGCGCCTCCTCGACCTGTGTCATAAACGTTTGCTTGCCGCACCCAATCGCGTCGCGCAGCAGGCGATACAGATAGATGTGGTTGCCCAGCGAAAGCGTGGGCCTAACTATTGTCTTGCTCATGGCAAATCTCCTCTTTACACATGTAAAGCATCTTACCATCGCATAGCGTTCGCCATGGCGGCGCCCAAGGCAAACGGGCGCGAACCGCTTTCGATTCGCGCCCGTTGTACAGGTCGGTTATCTATGAGAGGCAAATGTACTTAGTTGCCCGATGTCGTGCCTTGGCTCGAGTTGTCAGATGCCGTGCCGGACGCGGTTCCACTCGAGCTGTTCGAGCTGTTGGTGTTGTTGCTGTCTGCTGTGCCCGTTCCCGAAGTGGTGTCGCTCGTCTGGCCGCCCGTGCTCGGCTGCGAACCGCCAGTCGTTTGGCTTGAGTCGGTCGTGCCGGACGGCGTGCTGCTGTTGGCCGTAGAGGAATCGGTGCCCTGCGATTGGTTTTGGGTGTTCGAGGACGAATTGGCAGAGGTAGAACTGTCTTGCGTATCGTCCGTCTGCGCCTGCTGATCCTGCGACTGGGTGTTGCCATTTGCATCGCTCTCGGTCGTGCGCGACGAAAGGATTGGCTCGGGGCGCTCGCCCAGACCCTCACCGGCGGTGGTTATAAGGATGGCGCCGGTGCAGGCGATGACCGCGACGATGGCGATGGCGATCGAGAAGACGATGACCTTCTTTTGCGTCTGGCTTCGCTCTGCCGCGGCCTTGGCGCGCAGGCTGTTAGGGGCGACGCGCGCCGTGGTCGCACGCCCCGCAACCTGGCGCATCTCCTGCGTAGTCGCGGCGCCACCTAGGTGCTCCTCGACATTGGGCTCAACGGGCTCGTAGGCGCCGGTAGGGTAGTCGACAGCGGCATGCGTACCCTTAATTGCTTCGGCGCTGGCAGAGATAAAGTGGCGGTAGACCTGCGAGGACACAACGGTGATGACCGAGCTCACGGCGGCGCCAATTACTGAACCAGCGATGCCAATCTTGGAAGCAAGCGCGACACTTGTGGCGGCGGCTGCGGCGCCAGCGATGATCTGAGGAATGGAAATGTCATCGAACAGGCCCTTTTTGGGCGCGATGGCCATGGTCTGTCCGATGGAATGGTTTTCGTGCACGCCGTTGTTGAGCGCGGCCGGTGTCATGACGCGCGTGCGCGGCGCGTCGGTGTACTTGGTTGTCATACGGGGTCCTCCCGGTGTAAATCTGCTTCGTTTCATGTAGCCATCAGGGTACCCACCAGATGTGAATCGTACGTGACATTTAACAGATACCATCAACTCATCAATAGCTCACCAAGTTGGTGGGATGCGGTTACACCCGGCGGTTGAACTACAATAGGGCTTGCTAATTGTTGTGAATGGCGTCTACGCACGGGAGCATTCTTATGAATCTTCACCTTTCTCAGTCTGATGGCTTTTTGCGTGTGGCGGCGGCGTCGCCGCAGATTCGCGTGGCCGATGTCGAGGGCAATGCCGAGGTTGCGCTGGCGGCTGTTCGCGATGCTGCCGGGCGTGGCGTTCGCGCGTTGGTGTTGCCCGAGCTTAATCTGACTGGCTATACCGCGGCCGATCTGTTCCATAACCGCACACTGCTGCATGCCTGCGAGGCTGCTCTGGTGCATATCCTCGATGAAACCCGTGAGCTGCCGATCGTCTTTACCATCGGTCTTCCCGTTGCGGTTGCCGAGAATATCTACAACTGTGCCGCCGTGTGCTGCGCGGGCGAGCTTTTGGGCCTCACGGCCAAGAAGTATCTGCCCAACTATGGCGAGTTCTATGAGCGTCGCTGGTTTGCTCCGTCGCCTGCGGATCCCGTGTGGGTTGAATTTGCCGGTCAGGGTCCGGTTCCGCTGGGTTCGGGGCTTGTCTACCGCTGCTGTGATGAGGGTGCCGAGGATATGGTGCTGGGCGTTGAAGTCTGCGAGGACCTGTGGGTGCCGGCGCCCCCTTCGACCGAGATGGCGCTTGCCGGTGCGACGGTGATTCTCAACCCGTCGGCCTCGGACGAGATTATCGGTAAGGCAGATTACCGCCGCAGCCTTATCTCCAATCAGAGCGCGCGCCTGTACTGCGCCTATGCCTACGCGGACGCGAGCGAGGGCGAGTCCACGACCGACATGGTCTTTGCGGGTGAGAACCTCGTCTACGAAAACGGCTCCAAGCTCGCCGCGACCAAACTGCTTACCTGCGATATGGCCATCGCCGACGTTGACCTTGACCGCCTGGTTGCCGAGCGCCGTCGCTCGACGACGTGGACGCGCACCGACGATGCGCCGGAATCCGCGACCGTTGAGTTTTCGTTTGAGGGCGTACTGGCCGAAGAACCTGTCCTGCGCGATGCGCTCGGCATAGACCGTGTCTTCCCCCGCGCGCCCTTCGTGCCTGCCGACCATGGTGACCTGGCTGAGCGCTGCGAGACCATCCTCGACCTGCAGACCGCGGGCCTCAAGACCCGCCTTGCCCATACGGGCACCAAGGCGGCCGTTATCGGCCTTTCGGGCGGTCTCGATTCCACGCTGGCGCTGCTTGTGACCGTGCGTGCCTTCGATGCACTGGGGCTGCCGCGTACTGGTATCACAGCCGTGTCCATGCCCGGCTTCGGCACGACGCATCGCACCAAGTCGAATGCCGAGTCGCTCGCCCGCGACCTGGGCGTGAGCTTCCGCGAGGTTTCGATCCACGCGGCCGTGGAGCAGCACTTCAAGGACATTGAGCATGATCCGGCTGTCCAAGACGTGACCTACGAGAACAGCCAGGCCCGCGAGCGTACGCAGATTCTGATGGATCTGGCCAACCAGGCTGGCGGTTTTGTCATTGGCACGGGCGACCTGTCGGAGCTGGCGCTCGGCTGGGCTACCTATAACGGCGACCACATGAG
>CAJJYO010000056.1 GCA_905197385.1 uncultured Collinsella sp. | reverse complement strand
TTCTTGGCCTGCTCGAAATCAGGCAGTTGCAGAATCTGTGCCTCGGAGAGAGGCGCCACGGTAAAGCAGGCGCCCTCGGGAGAGGCCAGGAAGGCATCTACGACCTGCGTGTTCTCTTCATCAAATACCGAGCAGGTGGCATAGATAAGTTCACCGCCGGCAGCCACGCGTGCGGCTGCTTCCTTGAGCATCATCAACTGCAGTTTGGGCAACTCGGTCGTAACGTCATTCTCAGTTAGGCGCCACGGGATCTCGGGATGACGACGCATGGTGCCGGTGCCAGAGCACGGCGCATCGATAAAGACCGTATCGAACTTAACCGGCTCGCCAAGCATGGCATCAAACGATGTGAGCACCTCATCAAGCTCGCAGGCATCACCCGAAACCGTACGAACGCCCTGAATACCGGCCTTGTGCAGGCGAGCGAGATTCAGATCGCATTTGCGATCATGCAGATCGAGCGCCGTATGCTGACGCTCATAGCCCGCACGCTTGGCCGAGCACATCATCACATAGGTCTTGGTGCCACGACCGGCACCAATCTCAAGGCAGCTTCCAGGGCGCGTGGCAGCTGTGGCGATAAGCTGCGCATTGAGATCAGATGCCACCGCGGCAGCACGCTCAAACACACCCGATGCAACCGTGACCTGCGCATCTACCGGGGCATGGCAGCCCGGGAAAACGGGCGCGACGAGCTGCGAGACATACGGATCGGGCTTGGTCGCAAAGGCGTTCTCATGCAGGGCCAGCGGCGCGGGGGCCAGATTGCCGGCAAAGTTAAGCGCACCCTCAGGCGTGTCGAACGATGCCATAATGCGAGCGCACAGCCAACGCGGCAGACCCATCAGGCGCGACAGACGAACCAGGCGTCGCTCAGACTCATCTACATCGGACGCCGTGGCAAAGTCCTCAACATTGTCCGCAACCTTATGCAGCACGGCATTGGCCAAGCCAGCGGCGGACTTAGCGCCGCAGCGAACCAGCTCAACACCCTGACTTACAGCAACGCGCCCAGGCGTATGTAAATAGAGCATCTCGAAAGCCGAGATACGAAGCGCCATGCGAACACGCGGCGCAACCTTTTTAGGCTTATCGAGAAACTGGTCGAGCAGCTCGTCCAAAATACCCTGCGTGGCGGCCACACCAAGTGCCAAGCGGGCGGCAAAAGCGGAATCGCGCTGATCAATAGCCTTGGCCGATGCGCGAGAGGACAGCACGTCGCGCGCATACATGCCGCGGCGATCGGCCTCCATCAGCACATCGAGCGCAAGCTTGCGCGCGGGAGACAGCTTGCTCATGACAGAACACCCCACGAAAGATCGGCGCCTTGCAGCCCAGCAGCCCAAGCAGAAGCGGCCATACCACGCTTGCCATCGGGCTTAACCTCGAGCAGTTCAACCGCACCATCGGAAAGGCCAAGGAAAACACGCTTGGCCTTAATGAGAACCTGACCCTCGCCAAGCGACACATCAGCCGGCGCAGCATCGAGCACGCGCACGGTCTTGCCGGCAATCACGCAACGAGCAGGCGCAGTATCGGACGAAGCGAGCACATGACGCACGCAATCGAGCGCAGCCATCTGCGGATCCAGACGCATCTCCAGCTTGGAAATCTTGGCAGCATGGGTAACGAGCGCCTCATCCTGTTCAGTCCACACGGCGGTGCCATCGGCAAGAGAAGGAAGCGTATCGGCAAGCAGTTTGCCGCCAAGCTCACCAAGCTCCATGGTCAGCGCCTCAGCATGCTTACCGGCAACCGACGTGGAGGCCTGGGCACAATAAGCACCAGTATCCACGCCATGCCCAATACGCATAATGGAAACGCCAGCAACCTCGTCACCAGCAAGAATGGCACGCTGAATAGGAGCAGCCCCACGCCAACGAGGCAGCAAGGACGCATGAACATTCACAATACCAAGCGGCGCCATATGCAGCACGTCATCCGGCAAAATGCAACCATAGGCAGCCACGCAGAAAATGTCAGCCTGGGCAGCCTTGAGCGCCTCAACGACCTCAGGCGTCATACGATTAGCCTCAATAACCGGCAACTCTAGCTCAAGCGCCTTGGCCTTAACAGGAGACGGCTCAAGTTTCTTACCACGCCCACGAACAGCATCAGGGCGAGTAATAACAAGCGCAATCTCATTCCCAGCCGCAACAAGCGAAGTCAACGAAGGCACAGCAAAATCAGGCGTACCCATAAACACAATACGCATAAAGAACGTCTCCCCTCAACCAAAGCCGAGACAGCTACAAATAACGGCGGAAAGCCAAGTACACAGCCCATCCGCAATAACAATTCAACAAGAAAAAATATACCCAAAACCAAAGAAAGAGCCGCAATAAAAGCAGCTCTCTCAACAAAGCACCTATCAGCGAAGACGCCCCTCCCTGGCCCGACGGCACCCGGGCGAGATAAGCAGCGTCAAAGTAGTCCCCGGGGCGCCCGCCTATATCGTCCCGCGCGCAGTTTCGCAGCGCAGCGAGAATGTTTGAGCATGGGATGATATATAGGGGCCTCCCACAGGTAAGCTGCGTTAACGTACTAGCGGCTATACCAGATTCCCCACCAGTAGAATCTGAAAAGGGGGAACCAGAAAATATAAATACAGTAAGTCGATGCGACAAAGGAGGCGTCCCTTTATCGCATCGACTTACTAGAAAAGTAAATATTGTTTCAAGCGAGTAGCCGCCCGCCCGGGGCTTACCTATATCGTTCCACGCGCAGTTTCGCAGCGAGCGAAGCGACGCGAGAATGTTTGAGCATGGAATGATATAGGTAAGCCCCGGGCGGGAGGGATACGAGTACCCCTAGGCGACGCCGCTGGAGCCGAAGCCTCCGTTGCCTCGGTCGGTTTTGTCTAGTTCGTCTACCTCTATGAGGTTGACCGTGGGGACTTCTTGGATGACGAGTTGGGCTATGCGGTCGCCTTTGTTGATTTGGATGTTGTTGGAGGGGTCCAGGTTGATGAGGATAACCTTGAGTTCTCCTCGGTAGTGGGCGTCGATGAGGCCCGGCGTGTTAACTATAGACAGGCCCTGCTTGATGGCCAAGCCGCTGCGGGGCTGGACGAAGCCGGCGTAGCCATCGGGCAAGGCGATGGCCAGCCCAGTAGAGACCAGACGACGTTCGAAGGGCTTCAGGACGCAGTCCTCGTTGGAGCGCAAATCCAAGCCGGCATCGGTGGGATGGGCGTATTTGGGAAGCTCGACGGTGGGGTCGAGACGCTTTATGTTGACGGTAATGTTGGACATGGAATCACCTTAGCTTGTCGAGCTCTTGCAGAAACTCATCGACGTCTTTGAAATCGCGGTAGACCGAGGCAAAGCGGATGTAGGCCACCTTGTCGATCTTGGCCAAGCGCTTGAGCACCATGTCACCCAACTCATGGGACGTGACGGCCGTCAGCGTGCGAGAGCGCAGCTCGACCTCGATGTCGTCGATAATCTCATTGAGCTTCTTAGTATCGATATCACGCTTGATGGTGGCGCGCATCAAGCCGACGAGCAGCTTATTGCGATCGAACCGCTGCTTGGTTCCGTCTGACTTAATGACCTCGATTGGGTCTTCGCATCGCTCAAACGTTGTAAAGCGATAGTTACACGAACAACATTCGCGACGGCGCTTAATGGTGTTATTTGACTCCTGCATACGGGAATCAACGACGCGGGTATGTGCCTTGCCACATTTGGGACAGCGCATGGTACCTCCTCTTAAACGATAACAAGGGTACCATGCGCAGCGCGATAATGATTACGAACGAGCAGGAACCTTAAGATGCGCACCGGCGGCGAGCGAACCATGCTCCAGATGATTGACGTTACGGATCATGTCGGAAGTCTCTTGCGTGGAAAGGCCTTCGATAGGATATTCCTCGGCAAGCGACCAAAGAGAATCACCAGGCTGAACGCGAATAGTCTCGTAGGTAACGTTGGAAACGGACTCGGCATACGCGGCGTGACGAGCGCTAAAGACCGACGTAGCGAGGACAACGAAGAGCGTAAGCGCAACGGCAACGGCGACAATCGTCGGAACCTTCAGGGCAACGCGGGCCGGCGCAACTACAGCCTGCTGATTGCGAGCAGACTTTACGGTCAAAGGCTGAAAGCCGGAGCGGCCACCCTGAACAACCGTAAAAGTGGGTTCTGCAGGCGTCTCGAGTTTAAGGGCAAGGTTTCCCTGGACCATATTCGTTGCGTTCATCATGTTCTCCTCTCGCGTGTTTTGCTGAGAACAGTTTTATCAAGCCGCGCGGACAAAAATGTCTAGCGCGAGAACGAATGTTCGGTTATTATTATCTTCGAACAGTTGTTCCTGTCAAGCAAAATTCGAACATTTGTTTGACATGGGTAGAGAGGATGCCCTGATGGCTCGCAAAATTACCAAGCGTCAGCAGCAAATTTACGACTTCATCAAGGAATATCAGCAGGAGAAGGGTTATCCGCCCAGTGTGCGCGAGATGGCATCTGCCGTGGGCCTTTCCTCCCCCAGCACCGTGCACGCCCACTTATCTGCCTTGGAGGCGCGCGGGCTGCTCAAGCGCGATGCCACCAAACCGCGCGCCCTGGAACTCTTTAACGAGGACGGCTCCTCTGTCTCAATTTCTAAATCTGACGAGCCCACCGCACCTCGCGGAACGGTCTCGCTACCGCTCGTTGGTCGCGTCGCGGCTGGGATTCCCATTCTGGCCGAGCAGAATATCGAAGACACTTTTACTATCCCGACCGAAATCGCCACTGATCAGGGTTCCTTTATCCTTGAGGTGCATGGGAGCTCAATGATCAATGTCGGCATCTTCAATGGCGATTACATCATCGTCCGTGAACAAAAGAGTGCCATGAACGGCGAAATCGTCGTGGCCATGATTGATGGTTCAGCGACCGTCAAGACGTTCTACAAGGAGCAGGGACGCGTACGCCTACAGCCTGAGAATGACACCATGGAGCCTATCTATGCAACAAATCCCGTTATTTTGGGCAAAGTCGTCGGCTTGATGCGCCGGTTCTCGTAATGCAAAAACGCATCACCATCTTTGATACCGTCCGCGGGTTTACGATGATTTCAATGGCAGGTTTTCACGCTTGCTACGATCTCGCCTACCTGTACGGTTGGGATATGCCCTGGTTTACCCAGACTGTCTTTCAAGACATCTGGCGCGCCAGCATCAGCTGGGTATTCTTGTTTATCGCGGGTTGGATGTGCACTCTTTAGCGCAACAATATCAAACGTGCCGCCAAATACGCCTTAGCAGCACTCGTCGTCTGGCTGGCAACAACACTTGTCTCAGTCGATGATTCGGTTAATTTTGGCATCATCTACTGCATGGCCGCATGTACCGGCATCGTGGCGTTGACCGATCCCGTCCTTAAAAAGATATCAGCGAGATGGGGCATGTCCCTATGCCTTGTGATGTTCGCCCTCACCTGGAGCATCCCCAAAACAATCTACCCTGTCCCCTACCTGGCGTGGCTGGGATTTCCGAGCCCTGGGTTTGTCTCAGGTGATTACTACCCCATCATCCCGTTTATCTTTATGTATCTTGCAGGATACTTCGCCGCACATATAGCGCAGGGAATCGATAAGAACGCCCCAAGCTGGGCCTACGCCAATCCCGTCCCGGCGCTCGCCAGCCTTGGACGTCATGCACTCCCCTTTTATCTGCTGCATCAGCCAATCATTCTGGGCATTTTGGAGCTCGTCTACTCGGTGCGATAACGCTCGAGCCGCGGCGCGATACGGGCCGGCAGCTTCGCCACAATGCGAACGCCGTCCTCAAGATATTCCTCATGCAAAAGGGTTCCCTGCTCATGCACCAGCGTGATGAGGGCGCCCTCGCGATACGGGATATCAGCAGAGAGCAACACATCGGTAGCAGCCGCCTCACGAGCAATACGGTCGACGAGATCGTCGAGTCCCTCGCCCGTCTGGGCCGAGAACAGCACGGCCTCGGGATAGCGACGACGGAAACTCAATCGATCAACGCTATCGAGAAGATCGATTTTATTGAACACCGTAAGCGTCAAACGCTCGCCGGCACCGATCTCGTCAAGAACGCGATCGACTGCCTCGAGCTGGCGCTCGTAGTCCTCGTCAGAGGCATCCACAACTTTAAGGATCAGATCGGCACCAAGAACCTCAGACAGCGTGGACTTAAAGGCATCAACGAGACCATGCGGCAGCTTTTGAATAAAGCCGACGGTGTCGGTGATCGTCATGCCGCGACCGCCGGGCAGGCGATACGAACGCGTCGTCGGGTCGAGCGTAGCAAACAGCTTGTCCTGCGAAAGTACCGTAGAGCCGGTCAGACGATTGAGCAACGTCGATTTACCGGCATTAGTATAACCGGCTAACGCGACGCGAAACGCCGGTGACTCAATGCGACTCTTAGATTGAACATCGCGACGCTGTTCAACCTGCTTGAGCTCACGACGAAGCGCGGCAATCTTGTTGCGAATCAAGCGACGGTCGACCTCGAGCTGACTTTCACCCTGTCCAAAGCGTGAGCCGATGCCACCGCGCGTCTGCTCCTTGGCAAGATGGCTCCACATGCCGCGCAGGCGAGGTAACAGATATTGAAGCTGTGCCAGCTGTACCTGCAGGCGTCCCTCACGCGTCTGAGCATGCAGGCCAAAGATATCCAGGATCAGTGCCGTACGATCGATAATCTTTACCGGCTCGCCCACGGCTTTCTCCAAATAAGATTGTTGCGAGGGCGTAAGGTCATCGTCAAAAATAACGACATCGGCATCCATGCGATGCACCAGGCCGCACAACTCTTCAACCTTACCGGAACCGATAAACGATTTAGGATATGGCTTTACCAAACGCTGTGACAAGCGTGCAACGCACTGGGCACCAGCCGTGTGGGCAAGACGCTCCAGCTCATCGAGCGAGCGATCGAGCGGCCATGCATTGTCGCGCCATTCAACACCAACCAAAATGGCACGCTCGGGCTCGGGTGCCGTGGGAACAAGGGGAAAACGGGCCATTAGACAGCCTCAATACGATGCAGGATGTCCTCAACGACCTCATCGATCGTAAACTCGTCCATATCAAACCACACGATACGGTCATCGCGCTTAAACCACGAAAGCTGACGTTTGGCATAGCGACGCGAACGCATCTTGATGAGTTCGCGAGCCTCATTCATAGAAATCACGCCATTGAAAGCATCAATGATCTCTTTATAGCCAATTGCCTGCATCGAAGTCAGGGCATCTCCCAGCCCCTGGTCCATAAGACCGCGAACCTCATCGACAAGACCCTGTTCAAACATCAGATCGACACGCAGGTTAATGCGCTCGTAGAGCACCTCGCGATTACGCGTCAGACCAAACCATAGAGCATGATAATGCTCGCGCGGAACACTAAACTGACTTTTTTGCTGTGCATAGGAGATACCATCATCATGCATCTCGAGCGCACGAATCACACGGCGCACGTTATGGGGATGAATAACAGCAGCCGATTCTGGGTCGCGCTCGGCAAGCAGGGCATGCAGTTCTTCCTCGCCAATACGCTCGGCAAGCTCCTGATAGCCCACACGGCGATCGTCCTCAAGTTCACCCGAGGGAAAGTCCATCTCATCGAGGGCGGCCTTGAGATACAGCCCCGTACCCCCGCAAAACACCGGTAGGCGGCCCACGCCAAGCAAGCGCTCAACATGTGCGCGAGCGTCAGCCTGATAAAGCGCAGCAGAATATGCCACACCCGGATCTACAATGTCGACAAGACGCAGCGGCGCCGTACACTCATCGGGCGTCATCTTTGCGGTACCGATGTCCATGCCGCGATAGATTTGCATCGCATCGCACGACAGTACTTCGGACGAAAGACGAGCGGCCAAACGGTCGGCAACATCACTCTTACCAACCGCCGTCGGACCGACGATCGCAACGGCGGAAAGACCTGCCCCGGAAGAAACCATTAGCGCGGCTCGCCCACAATGGAGCCGGACAAATACCAGGTCTTGGCAACATCAACGTCAACATCAACGATCTTGCCAACAAGCTGATCGATGCTGTAACCCTCGGGGATAGGCGCATGCACGGTCTGATTCTTGGGACTCTTGCCCAGCAGGACCGCATCGTTCTTCTTGCTCGTGCCCTCAATGAGCGCCGGCACCACAGTATGAAGCTCACCCTGGTTATACTCATGTGCCGTGGTCTCGATAACCTTAACCAGGCGGTTGAAACGCTCGAGAATAACCTCATGCGGCGTAGGATCTTCAATCTCTGCGGCCGGGGTACCGGCGCGCTTGGAATAGATGAAGGTATAGGCCTGGGCATAGCGGACCGTCTCGGCAAGTGAAAGCGTCTGCTCAAAGTCTTCTTCAGTCTCGCCCGGGAAGCCAACGATAATGTCGGTCGAGAGCGCGATATCGGGCATACGGTTGCGAATGCGATCGACCAGGCCCAAATAGTCCTCGCGTGTATAACGGCGATTCATCTCTTTGAGGATCCGCGTCGAACCTGACTGGACGGCCAAGTGCAGCTGCGGCATAACGGCAGGCGGTT
>CAJJYO010000055.1 GCA_905197385.1 uncultured Collinsella sp. | reverse complement strand
AAGCCACAGCCGTCGGTAATCATCCCGATGCAGGATTTCGGGCACCTCGCGGCACAGGCGCCGCAACCACAGCACGCATCTCCCAGCAACGTGATCTTCGGAAGGGACTTAAGCATAAAAAAACCTCCTAACGCAGGAAGGGCAATTTAGCCGCGATCGACGACTTCTCGCTTGAATCGAGAACGAAGAGCCACATTGCGGCAGCGAAAAGCACGGTGTAGACGACGCCCCAAGCCAGGAAAAGCAGCCAGCTAGTCACGGGCAGCAGCAGAGCCAGCCCCATGCATGCGGCCAAGACCACAGCGGAAGCCAAGACCACAGGCAGGTTCTTCTTCCAGAAATAAGCCATGTCCAGTCCGATACGCGCCTGATAGTACCAGTTCATAAAGAGACCGTTACCCAAGGCGATGCTCGCGATGTAAGCGATAGCGGGCGCCCAGTATCCGAGAACGGGCGAGGCAAACCATGTAAAAAGAACATTGAGACAAGCCATACAGAGGTAAACCACTGAACGCGCCCTATGCCTGTTTTTAGCGCGCTGGATCTCGATTCCCGTGTTCTGACAAAGCGGCACGCCCACGGGCAGCGTCATCGCACAGATGAGATAGTAAGTATCAAGGAAGCCCTCACCCGCCCACTTGGTAATGAAGAATCGTCCAAGCAGGACGAATCCACAGTACACCCAGCAGAAGAGGAACATCTGGTAGCGCCCTACGCGCGTCATGAGCCGAGTTAGCACTCCGTTGTCATCCGATTCAGCGACGATCCTATTGATCTTGGGCACAAATACGCTCGACATTGTTGTCGAGAGCGAGTAAAAGATTTGACGGATTTGCAGCGCCACAGCGAAAACAGATACAGTGACTGCGTTCGTGAGCGCGCCGAGCATCATATTGGGCACGCTCTGGTTAACTAAATCGCAAACCTGGTTGGCGAATATCCAGGCCGAGAAAGCTGCGACCGCGTGGAACAGGGCTCCGTCAAACCTCCTGAGACTGAATCGCATACCGAGCTTCGACACAGCATAATGCATGTTGAGGGCGAGCAGAGTCAAGGTGACTGCGAGCTGAGCCAGCGCTACACCGACCGCGCCCATACCAAAGTTGAGCAAGACAAAAGCGATACCCGGTGTCGCTAACGTGGTGAACATCTGACGGCTTTGCTGAAACTTGAACTGTTCGTGGGCCATGATGTATGCGTCGAACACAGTCGAGAACAGCACCGCCGCCACGTTCACCGCCATGATAGCCATGAGCTCGCCCGCAAGCCCGACTTGGTCGAACGTAAAGCTGCCAGAAAAGAATAGCCCAACGTTCGCAGCAAAGAGCAGTCCCAACACCAGTGCAATGGAGCTGATCATCGCATATAGCGCAAGGTACATGCCATTGAGTGATCGGACGTCTTCCTCCGTCCCCTTAGCCTTCTTCTGCGTATAGAAGCGGATATACGCCTCGGAGAAACCAAACGTCAGAAGCGTTAGGGAGAAGACGAAGGAATTCGCAGTCTGGTAAACGCCGTAGTCCGCCTGACCCACGAAAGCGAGGAGCATCGGGGTATAGACGAGGTTGACGAGATTCTTAACGATGATGTTCGCGTACCCGAGAATCGCCCCGGCCTTGCGTTGACTAACCATGGACAGTATCTCCCGAAGATAGAGTTTCAGATTTCACTGGACATAACCACCCTATAAGCTGGCAAGGGCAGCGCGAAGACATGCGACGGAATCATTCCTCTTCTCCTCAAGCTCTCGCTCGAAGCCGGTCCAATCGAACTCATCGACGCAGCGCTCGCGGAAGCAATCCTTACCGGCGCGGTTGGAGTTAATCCCAAACAAAGCGTGGAGGGTATCGAACCTGCTGGACATATTCCCAGCATTTCCCTGCCGTTCGTAAATCACAAAAGGCCGGTGGAAAAGGAGACTGAAAACTGTAGCGTGGAAGCTGTCAGTGCAAACGAGAGCAGAGTGGTGAATAAGCCACACGAACTCCGCGGGGCCGACCGGCAAATGGATATCCGTCAAGTCCACCAGCCCCAGGCCGTCGCGGCCACATCGCTCCGCGATCTTTGCCGAAGCTGTATCGTCTCCCAAGACATACTTAAGGCAGAAAGGCCCCTCCAGGTCGATGCCCGGAATAATCGGGCGCTCCTCTATCTCGGACCACCACTTGGCAGTTTGGAGCATCGTAGGGTCAAGAACGACCTTGACATCCCGCCCAGTAAGCTCGCGGACAATCTGAGCACCCGCGAACTCCCGAACACCGATGTCCTTGATTCCGCCAAGCCATTCGGAGTAGCGCCGACCCCACTCCTCAGGCATGTCCGACATGCCGATGCCGAAACTAGCGGCATAGGCCATTTTCTTGTCGACGCCCACGGCGCACTGGGCGCCAAACTTACTCGCACCCAATCCCCACCCGGGGTTCCAGCATTGATCGGAGCCGATCACGACGGGACCAGTGATGCTACGAACGTCCCTCTCGGCAATCTCAACGACAGGCGCACAGTACTCATCCTGAAAAACTCGGAAACGCCGCCTCCTCTCGGCGGGCGCCTTCTTCGACTCGATTCGGACTCTGTTGAGGTCCGCCATGATCTTAAAGACCCCGCGCTTACTCACCGGGCGGCGGCAATCGACCGAAAGAACCTCTTTGCCGGTAAGAGAGGCGACGGCGGCCTCGAGGGCGCAGGCCTGCAGCCTATTCCCGTAGTTGGTGGGGTCAAAAATGCTGAGAATATATATCTGCCTGTCGTTCAATGAAACTCCAATCAAAGATAACTAACGAGTGCCTCGGCGTGAAATCCAGTACTTAATGGTTCTGCCGATAGACCGGATGTACAAACCGAAGCGGATATACAGCGGAATCATGCCGCTGCAGCCGAGCCAGAGGCGAAGAAACCGCCGGTTCTCGCTCCTGCAACAGCCGTTCTCAAGAGCCCCGTGGCAATCAAATCCTTTCAGGCTATCTGTCAACCAGGAAAGGACATCAGAATCGGAAGCGCCGTTGGAGAACGCAGTCTCCGCAGCGTAGGCGCAGGCCCCTACAAACCTGTCAGTAAGCAGTCGGTCGACTGCCTCCAAGCCATCGGGAGACATCCCTACGTCAGGCTTGGCGGCGAAGCAGAGAACGTCTCGCATAGCCCGGGGGTAATCGAACTGCCCCTCCAGGTTAAGGCCCATGGCCGAGCCCCCGGAAGGCATGCGGTAGAGATAGTAGACATCGCTGTCTTCGACAGATTCGCAAATAGAGGCGCAGCAGAGCAGCTTCAGGATGAACTCCTGGTCCTCGCCGGTCCGCCTCCCGACCGTGAACCGGACCCCACTCGCCGCGATGAGCCGAGCAGAAACGAGGAAGAGCCAGCAGGGGAAAGTGGCGTATCTGTTCCCGAGCGATAGCTCGAGGAACTCCGATGCGTTCCCGAGGAACCGCCCGTACCCGAAGACCGTGCCTCGGGGAAGAGCACGGTACGCAAGCGCGACGACATCGGGGCGGACAGGCCTGCGTCCCAGCAGGGACCCCGCCTTCTCCACGAAGTTGGGAACGACGGTGTCATCGACGTCCAAGAAGGCGAGATATTCCCCACTGGCGGCCGCGATAGCAGCATTGCGCGCAGCGGAGACCCCGGCGTTCCCCTGGTGAAGAACCTTAATGCGATCATCGCCCCGCGCGAGCGCATCGGCCATCTCACCCGTACCGTCAACAGATCCGTCATCGACGATGATGGCCTCCCAATCGTCGGACGTCTGCTCAGAAAGCGAGCGAACGGCTGCCTCTAGGGTAGAAACGGCGTTATAAGCGGGGACAACAAACGTGATTAGAGGCGCCGTGACAGTTTGATACATGGATTTAACCTCTAGAAAAGGAGAAGCGGATAGAAAACGGCGCTCTTCATGACCTCGACATAGTTGAATGAAGGGATGAAGCTTGCCATGGAGATCAACCAGACGGCAATAGCGAGCAACATCAAAACGGCATCGGCAAGAATCGGCCATCGCGAATCAACCGCATGGCCCCTTCCCTTGTTGTTAAGCAGATATGTCGAGCCAATCAAGATCGGAATGAACTTCAAGCGGTTGCCGACGTTAACGAGGGTGAGTTCCATCGCGATGACGCACATCGTCAAAACAAGAACGAGCGCCGTTCGTCCATCATGCTGTCTCGTGGCGTAGATCCTAAGCAGCAGGACCCCGAGCAGCAGCAACGAAAACACATGGCTCAGATTGCTGAGAAGGTTGTCCGCCTGCTCTTGATCCCACTCCGTGCCGATGGTATAGAAACTCGCCTTCTTCAGAACGCTCGTAATGACAGGCACCCCGTCAAACAAATGGGACGCGAGAAGTACGGAAGCCACGGAAATCATGGTGACGACCGCGACAACGCAGATAATCGAATTCCTGACAGGGTTACGCTCGAGAATCGGCTGAACTAGGAACAAAACCAAGACGAGCAGCATAGAATTGTGGATGAGGCATGCGACGATGATCAGGACGAGCGACGGCAGAGAATCCCTGAACCCGTAAGACCGCCTCTTACATATCGCGACCGCACAAATCACGCAGCCGAGAGCCGAGCGAACGTTACCGATCAGGGGCTGCGCCGGGACGGCAAAAAAGATGAATAGCATGAGCGGGAGGAAAGCCCATGCATCTGTCGTCTCCTCGGCACACCTGTCCATCATCAGCCAAGCGATGAGACCGTAACCGAAAAACGCGGCGAGCGACTGGAGAAGTCGGAGGTCGCCGATATTCCCGGTTACCCAACACAGAAAGTTCCAGACGAGCAGGCCGTTGTGATCCTCGTTCAGGCTGGTTCCGATCGAGAGAATGTTCCTGCCATCGTAGTAGCCGCATTCAACCATCCATCGGGTCATATCGACAGGGTGGTTGTAAACGATACCATGGGCGACAAGCGCAGCGGAAAACCCAACCCCAAGGGCGCAGGCAACCGCCATCTTCTTTGTAGGGGCCCCGGTAAAGACGAGAAGGGAGAGGAAAACGGCGAGGAGGGGCGAAACAATAGCGCATACGCCAAGGAAGAACACCATGCCGAGCGCGTTCCCCCTACCCGCCATCGATAGGGTCCTCTGCGGCATGCCTCCCGAACTGATAGTTAAGATCTTCATCGAGCCAAGCTCCTCGCCAGCGGAGTAGCAGCGCGGCAGGCAACCAGGCACACATACGCAAGATAATCCATTTTCTTTTCCAACAAAGTGAAGAAGATCCGCTGCTCAAGCCTCAAATCCCCGCATCGACCGATGGCCTCCGCGTACAGCGATGTATCCCTGAACTCCTGGAACTGCTTTTTAAACCACTTGCCATCAGCATTCTTGCGCATGTCGTAGAAACCGTTAGACAGATAACCGACAAGAGCGGTCTCAGCAAATCCATTCCCCGGCCATTTCGAATCCCACGCGACGGCCTGTCGATGGACGGCTTCCTTGACCATGGCGTACTGGGCAATCTGGCCTTCGCGATAATTGGCAGTAATGCTGCTTGCGTTGGGACGATAATAATACAAGGGCTCGCGAACGCATGCGGCGCTCTTCATATTATCGAGAATGTAAAGGCTTTGCAGCTGATCTTCCCCAAGCTGCATCTTCCCATAAGGCGAGTAATCTGAATCGGCATCGACGCAAGACCTTCGAGCGATTTTAGTGACCATATTAGGAATATATCCATCGAGGAACGCAGAGCGTACATCGTTAAGGCTTTCTCCGGTATAGAAACGCTGTTCACCGGGCAGTCCCCCAGGGAGCACAGAGCCGAACGTCGGAGATTCGCTAAGGCAGATCAACACGACGTCGGGATCCAGTTCGTCAATGATCCCGGAAACCGCACACATTGCATTGGGCGCCAGACCGTCGTCGCCGTCGACGTGCCAATAATAATCACCGTTGGCGGCTTTGATCCCGGCACGGCGAGCAAGCAGCAACCCCTTGTTCTCCTGTTTGACTATGCGGACGGGAACATCCGCCTCCGCGGCGAAGCGCTCATAGATACTCGCGCTGCCGTCGGTCGAGCCGTCGTCGACGATGACGACCTCGTAGTCGGAATAATCCTGATGTGCAATGCTGTCCAAGCATTGTCCGAGATATTCCTCTACGTTATAAACGGGAATGATTATCGAGAATCTCACATTAAAAACCTTTGTTCATAGGGATTATCCGATTGCTTTGCCAGAAATCGCGGCATAAAGGGCATAGAAAGCGTTATGCATCTTCGGGGAAAGCGCAAAAAGCGCGCACCTCAGTCTCCAGGTGCGCGAAGCTAGGGTGTTCCTTGAGGCGCGCATCGCAAGGTCGCGGGCAAGCCTCAAATACGCCTGCCCCTCCGCCCTGTCGGCAAAGCTATCGAGATCAACCCGCATGGCAACGCGCAGAATGCAATACGCTCGGAAGCACTCGAACTCGCCATCAAAATTTCCCTCGGCAACCCGCCGCACGGCCTCAATGGCAGCATCCATATCCCTCACATGCTTAGGGCCTTGCTTCTTAAGCGTTGTGATGGAACCGGGCCTCGTCACGTACGCATAGAAAGGGGCGTCAGTGACAGCGACGGTCTCTACACGGGAGCAAATCGCGGAAGTCACGCCCATATCCTCGAAAAGCTGACCCTCGGGGAACACAAGGTCGGGCATCAAAGAACGGGAAAACAACTTGCCCCAGGCAGACCCGCTCTCCCCTTCGAGCAGAAGAAGGCGCCTCAGATGCTCCCAGCCGCTCTCCAACGTGAACAAAGGCTCACTCCGCATTTCATAACTCTCGAGAGGAGGCATCTTGGCAAAGGACCCCGCGACAAACGACACATGGTATCTCAAAGCCGCCTGGAGCATGAACTCAACGGCCCGCGGATCTATGAGATCGTCTCCGTCGACATACATCAAGTAGTCACCGTGACAAAGCCGAGTGCCATAATTTCGGGCAGATGAGAGCCCGCCGTTCTCCTTGTGGAGAATCTCGACGCGTGAATCATCCCCGACGACGCTAGCAATCAACTCAACCGTGTCATCGGTACAGCCGTCATCCACGATAAGAATCTCAATATTTGGATACGTCTGACAGAGCAGCGACCTTATGCAGGGAAGCACGAACGGCCCCACGTTGAAGATGGGGACGACGATGCTAACAAGAGGCGCTTCAGCTTTTGATGCTGTAGAAATCATATCTTTAGAAAGAACCTCCCAAATCCAAGGCATCCAGGTACTCCCCCAGCTCTTCCTCCCAGTCGGGCATGTGGAAGCCGACGGCCTCGAGTTTCGACAGGTCGAGCGCGGAGTGGACCGGGCGCGGGGCGACGGGGCCCGCGGCGTTCGAATAGTAGTCGGCGGTGCTGACCGGCACGACCCTGTCGCCGTTGCCGTTGGCGGCCTCAAAGACGGCGCGGGCGATGTCCGCCCAGCTCTTCACGGCGCCGGAGCCGGTGCAGTCGTAGGTGCCGTAGGGCGCGTGCGTCCCCAGCACGTGGAAGATGGCCCGCGCCATGTCGCGCGTGAAGGTCAGGCGTCCCAGCTGGTCGTCCACGACCGTGACCTGCGTGAGCTTGTCCTCGGGGTCGGCGACGCGGTCTGAGAGCGCCTTCATGGTCTTGACGAAGTTGTGCCCCTCGCCGATGACCCAGGAGCTGCGCATGATGTAGTGGCGCGGGCACCCCGCCACGGCGATGTCGCCGGCGGCCTTGGTCTGGCCGTAGACGGACAGCGGGCTGAGGGGCTCGTCCTCGTCATGCACCTCGGCGGTGCCGTCGAAGACGTAGTCGCTGGACACGTGGACGAGGGTGATCCCGTGATCAGAGCATGTGCGGGCGAGGAGGGCGGGGCCGGTCGCGTTGGCCTTCCAGGCGGTCGCGCGGCCCTCGGCGGTCTCCGCCCTATCCACGGCCGTGTAGGCGCCGCAGTTGATCACGGTGCCGTAGAGCGACCAGTCGTACTGCGCGTAGGCGTCCGGGTCTGACATGTCGAAGGTGTCGATGTCGCAGAAGTCGAAGTCCTTGGCGACGCCGCGCTCCTCCGCCAGCCTGCGCACAGCATGGCCCAGCTGGCCGTTGCAGCCGGTGACGAGCGTCCTCTTGGGCGCCATTGGGACGACGTCCCTGAGCATCGGGTGGTTGAGGTCGGCCTCGGAGACGGTGGCCTCATCGAGCGGGATCGGCCACTCGATGGCGAGCTCCGGGTCGGCGAGGTTCACGAAGGTGTAGGTCTTCTTGAGCTCCAGCGACCAGTGGGCGTCCACCAGGTAGGTGTAGGCGGTGCCGTCCTCCAGGGCCTGGAAGGAGTTGCCCACGCCGCGCGGGACGTAGATGGCCTTGCTGGGATCCAGAACGGTCGTGAACACCTTGCCGAAGGTCTCGCTTCCCTCGCGCAGGTCCACCCATGCGCCGAAGACGCTGCCGCGGGCGACGGAGATGAACTTGTCCCAGGGCTCGGCGTGGATGCCGCGGGTGACGCCGCGGCTGTCGTTGTAGGAGATGTTGTTCTGGACGACCCTGAGGTCCGGGATGCCCAGGGCGGTCATCTTGGCGCGCTGCCAGTTCTCCTTGAACCAGCCGCGCGAGTCGCCGTGGACGGCGAGGTCGACGACCTTGAGGCCCTCGATGCCGGTCTCGGCGACGGAGAGGTCCTTCTCGAATGCGATGTCTGCCATGTGGGAAAAGCTCCTATCGAAGAGGTTGTATAACCGGGGGCGCCCGC
>CAJJYO010000054.1 GCA_905197385.1 uncultured Collinsella sp. | reverse complement strand
AGGCGAGCGACCCAACCGATGCGCCCATGTAACCGACGGCTGCATCCTATGCGGTGGGTGCGTCGACGCCTGTCCTGTCAACGCTATCTCGATCGAGCGTGACGAGGCCGCTGGTGCGGTGGACCTTGATGCATATCGAGACATTTGGGTATTCGCGCAGACCGACGAGCACGATACGGTGACTCCCGTTGCCTATGAGCTTATGGGCAAGGGCCGCGAGCTTGCCGATGCTCGCGACTGCCGTCTGGTGGCACTGATCGGTATGGGTCCCGAGGGTTCTCTCGGCGACCTGGAGCATCTGGTTTGCGCGGGCGCCGACGAAGTCCTGGCCTGTCGCGACGAGCGCCTGCGCCAAAACGATGCGGAGGTCTACGCCCGCTTGATCTGCGATTTGGTAGCCGAACGCAAACCCGAGGCCATCCTATACGGTGCGACCGCTTTTGGCCGCGAACTGGCACCCGGCGTTGCCGTGCGCTTGCAGACGGGCCTTACGGCTGACTGCACCGTACTTTCGATGGATACGGAGACGGGACTGCTGCAACAGACGCGTCCGGCGTTTGGCGGCAACCTGATGGCCACCATCATTTGCCCCAACCACCGTCCGCAGATGGCAACGGTGCGCTCCGGTATCTTTAAGGCTCCCGACTTCGACTACGACCGCTCCGGCACGATCACCCAGATATCGCTTGCGGATGATGCTAAGGCTCGTGTCGAGATCTCGATTCCCGCCGAGGAGTGGGGGCAGCAGGCCTCGATCGCCGATGCCGAGCGCTTGGTCGTGGTGGGCCGCGGCATTGGCTCCAAGAAGAATCTGCCCCTGATGCGAAGGCTCGCCGAGGCTCTGGGAGCCGAGCTTGGTTGCACGCGACCTGTCGTGGAGGCCGGCTGGTTGGAGTATCGCCATCAGATTGGCCAGACCGGCGTATCGGTTTCGCCCAAGCTTCTCGTGAGTATCGGTGTTTCGGGCGCCATCCAGCATCTTGCCGGCATCGGTGGGGCGGAGTGCATTATCGCCATCAACGAGGACCCGGATGCCCCCATTTTTGGTGCTGTCCAGTACAAGGTTGTTGGGGACGCCGTCGAGGTTGTCGAGGAGCTGCTGGCCCAGCTTGAGCGCTAGGCGCGCGCCAGCCAGTCGCGCATCTCGTCCTTTAGGCACTCCCAGGTCGCTTGCGTGGTGGGATTGGTAAAGGGGCGCGTAATGCCAAAGGGTGCGTCGAGCAGGCGGTAGATATCGCCCTGTTCGCGCGCCAGCGCGCGGCTTGCTGGATAGACGAGCTCAAACATAAAGCAGATGAGCCCCACCAGGTAGTCCGCCGGCTCGTTGCGCTCGTTGCGCGCGACGCACCGATGCTCGTCAAAGGCGGCAAGCGTCGGTACCGAAAAGCGACTTGCTAGAAACGCGTCCTCATCCACTTTGAGGATGGTGTCGACGGTGCTGTCGGCGATGGTGCGCATAATGTCGATCTTGTCACCATCGCGCACGATATCGCAGAAGCACCGTGTACGCTCGTCGAGTTGTGCCGGCAGGCGAAAGTCGCTGTGATAGGCGATGCTCGCTCGGATGAGTTCATCTTCTGCCGGGTCATCGATAAAGTCGCGGATGCTCGTTACAGCGGGTGCATCGGCGGGATTCTCGCCAAAGAGGACCTCGATGCCCAGCGCCGCATGTCTCATGCTCTCGGCGTCCTTAAAGGTGTCCCAGCGTCGCAGCTGCTCAAAGCGGCCCATATCGTGTAGCAGGCCGCAAAGCCATGCCAGGTCAATATCTTCTGACGACCAGCCCTGCTCGCGCGCTACGGCATCGCATGCCTCGGCCACGTGGTACGTATGCTCGATTTTGAGCGCGATGCGTGGGTTGGTGGCGTCGTAGGCATCGGTGTAGCTTTTGAAGGCCGCGCGCGCCCGGTCTCGATCGATAGCTGTCATAATGACTTCCTAAAAAGTTGTGTCTTTCGATCCGGTGGCAATTGTAGGTGAACTCGGTTGCTGTCGGATGATGATTCTGCCGTATCGCTACATGCGGCTCGGAGACCTTGTCAGGATGAGAAGCGTATGGTGTTCAAAATCGTTAGAACCGTCTGGCCGGTGATGCTTACCTATGTTGCAATAGGCGCGCCGTGCGGAATGATCATGGGGCAGACGGGAATGGAGCCCTGGATGGTCTTTGCCCTGAGCAGCACGTTTGTGACGGGCAGCGGCCAGTTTATGATCTGCAATCTTTGGCTGGCGGACGTGCCGGCACCTTCGATTATCGCGAGCGTTGCCGCCATCTCCTCGCGTTTTGCGCTTTACTCGGCATCGATCGCGCCGCATCTGACGGGTGCCTCGAAGCGTCAGACGCTGGCTGTTGCCGCGACACTTACCGAGGAGGCATATGGCATCTCGCTTGCCAAGTTGGTTGAAGGGGAGGATTGGGGCCCGCGCGAGTCCTTTGTGCTCAACGTGATCCTCATCGCAACATGGGGCGTTTCGTGTACGATGGGCACCATCGTCGGCGCCGTTGTCGATGTTCCCACCGCCATTGCAGCCTTTGTCTGCACCTCGCTCTTTATCTGCCTGCTCTTTTCGCAGCGGCTGTCGCGCGGCAACGTTGTCGCGGCGGTTTCGGGCGCGGTGTCCGTCGCCGTATGCAAGTTCTTGGGCCTCACGAATATTGCCGTGCCGGCAAGCGTCGTGGCCGGCATTGCCATTGCGTTGGCGTGCGATGCTGTATTTGACGGAAGAGGTGCCCGCGATGCCCGTTAACGAGTTCTTGGTTCTGTGGCTGTCGTCGTGGGCTGCTATCGCGTTCTTTCGCATCGCGCCGGCGTTCGCCTTGCGCGGGCGGACCCTGTCGCCCCGCATTACCGAGGCCCTGGGCTATATCCCGCCCGCTGCCTTTGCCGCGCTGGTCGCCAACGACTTGGTGAGCCCCGGCGCGTTCGACGCGGGACTCTGGCCTGCCTTGGTTCCCTGGATTGCGGCCGTCGGCGTCGTGGTCGTGGCGGTCAAGACAAAATCGATGCTGTGGTGCTGCGTCTCGGGCATCGTACTCTATATTGTCTTGAGCCTTATATAGGGGTGGCGTCGCGGGCGCCGAATCTCGTTCCATCCCAACTTGTCGAATTTTTCACCGAGCTGGTCTATTTCTTCTGGTACCATGGTCAAACTTTACTGTAGCAAAGCATGACGTGGGCTTTTGTTCCGCGTCAGCGGAAATGGGGGTTTCATGGCACAGGAAGCGACTGCCAACGAGCAAAAGAAATTCAAGGTTCCGCGCATCCCGGGCGACATCATGATCTATCCGATGATCGTCGGTCTTTTGCTCAACACCTTCTGCCCGCAGGTTTTTGAGATCGGCGGCTTCTTTACGGCTGCCTGCCGCGGTGGCTCCAATACCATCGTCGCCGCGATCCTGCTGTTCGTGGGCGCCGGCATCAGCTTTAAGTCCACGCCGGGCGCCATCAAGACCGGTATCGTCGTGCTGATTCCCAAGCTGGTCGTCGCAGCGGCTCTCGGCCTAGGCGTGGCATATTTCTTTAACGACAACTTCCTGGGTCTGAGCTCCGTGTCTATCATCGGCGGCATTACGTTTTGCAACATGGCGCTCTATACGGGCATCATGGGCGAGTTCGGCGATGAGTCCGAGCAGGGCGCCGTCGGTATCCTGTTCTTTACGGCCGGCCCCGCCGTCACGATGATCATCCTTGGTGTTTCGGGTCTTGCCAACATCCCTGTCGGTACTATCATCGGCTCCATTTTGCCGCTCGTTATCGGCATGGTTCTGGGCAACCTGTTCCCGTTTATCAAGAACCTGCTGGTTCCCGGCGCCAATCCCGCGATCGCTGTAATTGGTTTTCAGCTCGGTGCGTCCATGAGCCTTTCGAGCTTCATCGCCGGTGGTATTTCCGGCATCTTGCTGGGCCTTGTCACGCTGTTTGTCGTCGGTCCCATCACCTTTGCGTTCGAGCGCCTGTGCGGTGGTAACGGCAAGGCTGCCGTGGCTTGTTCCACCATCGCCGGCACGGCTATGACCACGCCGGTTGCTCTCGCCGAGGTCGCGCCGCGCTACGCCGAGCTTGCGCCCACCGCGTACGCCCAGATCGCCACTGCCGTTATCATCACGGCAATCATGGCTCCGATTCTGACCGGCTGGGTCGACAAGAAGTTCTGCCAGGGCAAGGAGGACCTGTCGCCTGCCGGTGTCGAGGCCATCGAGGAGGCCGTCGCGACCGACATCGATGGCGAGTAACGGCCGTTACCGATAATTGATTCCGGCGTGCAATTCGCGCCGTCCGAGCGCCCGAACAGAAACTGTTTTGCAGTGATGTTCGGGCGCTTTGCTATGATTCCCTTTACCCCTGCGGAGTAAAGGGGTGTTTATTGCCCTGATTCGAATTGGGCGATTCTGACCATTCGGATATTGAAGGGATGGCGTCTAGTGGTTAAGGCACTCAAGATTGAGATATTCCTGCTATGCATGATTGTTCTTATCGGGCTTGCCGCGCGAAGTCGTCGCTCTTTGTTCTCGAGCACCCTGCAGCTATTGTTTAGCATGCTTGGCTACACCTCTGCCGCGTACATATTATTCGATATGATCTGGACGCTTTCGGATGGTGCGGACGGCACGTTGGGTATTGCTGCCAACTGGATTTCCAACGCGGTTTCGTTTTCGCTCTTTGCCATCGCGTGTCTCATTTGGTTTATCTATTCCGAGACGATGCAGGGCTCTCGCCTTGTGACCTCGCGCTATAGGGTGGTGCTTGTAACGTTGCCTACGGCTCTGGTGGTCGTGCTGGCTTTTACCAGTTACTGGACGCACGCCTTGTTCTATATCGATTCGCAGGGCGTGTATCGTCGCGGCTTTGCCTATATGATCCAGCCCATTGTCAGCTACTGTTACGTTATACATACGTCCCTGCATGCGTTTGTGCAATCTCGTAGGGTCGAGAGCCTGCAGACGAAGGCTATCTATCGAACCTTGGCTTTTTTCGCCATTCCGGCCCTGGTGGGCGGTACCTTTCAGATCGTATACTCGGTGCCTGGCCTTTGTGTCGGCATAATGATTAGCATGTTGCTGCTCTATATCATCTGCCAGGAGCAACTGATCTCGACTGACCCGTTGACTGGACTCAACAACCGCAACCGTTTTGAGACCTATATGCTGTCGCTCTTTTCAAATGTGGATCAGGCCGAAGATGTATATCTGCTTATGATGGACGCTGACGGCTTTAAGCAGATTAACGATCGCTATGGACATGTGGAGGGCGACCATGCTCTTCAGGTTGTTGCGACGGCGCTCAAGGATGTCTGCTCGGCGTCTGGTGGCTTTATCGCGCGTTATGGTGGCGATGAGTTCGTGGTGCTCCAAAAGGCAGCGGCGGAACAGGATATCATGCATCTGTGCGCGACAATCAACGACGAGCTCGCGCATGCCGAGGTGCCGTATGCATTGCGGATGTCCATCGGCTACGCACGGGTCGGTGATGGTGTCGATACCTGGCAAGACTTGCTTCGCGCTGCCGACGCGGAGCTCTACCGCGTCAAGGCCGAGAAAAAGAAAGCCGGCGTCCAGATACGCTAGAAAAAAGGGGCGAACGCTAGTGTGCGTGGTGGCCCTCAGCTCACCGATGTACTCCATTAAGCTAAAGTGTGCGAACACCCTCTCTAAAAGGTGAGCTCGCTAGGCTTTTTTGGGTTTGTTGACGATGATGATGCCGCCGCAGACCAACAGCAGGGCAACGATGACGGTAACGGGGCTCGTGCCAGCGCCCTCGCCGAGCAGCAGCGCGCTCAGCAGCACACCAAAGACGGGGTTCATAAACCCAAAGACCGAGACGCGGCTGACAGGGTTGACGGCAAGCAGGCGCGACCATAGCGAGTACGCGACGGCGGAGATAAGCGCCAAGTAGATGATGAGCGCGATAGCGGGGACAATCGCCGTGGGGGAGAGCGTGCCACCCATCAAAAAGCCGATGGCGGTGAGGACCAGGCCGCCGACCAAGAACTGCCACCCGGCAAGCAAGACGCCGTCATGCTCGCGCGAGAAGATGCCAATGAGACAGGTCGATAGGGCGCCCGCAACAGTGGAAGCCAAGATAAAGCCCTCACCGTCGAGCGTAAAGCCAAAGGTGCCATCCGCGCCCGAAAGGTTGACGAGCGCAACGCCGGCAAAGCCCAGCACACAGCCAGCACCTTGGCCGTATTGAGCTTCTCGGTGTGAAATGCCAGGGCGGCAAAGAGGATTGCGAGGAAGTTGGCGCTGGCCTCGATGATGGAGCTCGACATGGCGCTGGCGCGCGAGAGTCCCAGGTAGAAAAAGAAGTACTGTCCGATAGTCTGGAAGAGAGACAGGATGCAGATGGGCTTGATATCGCGCACTTGCGGAACGAGCGGACGGCGCTGGGCCACACTCATGCCAACAATGACCAGCATACCGGCAAGTGTGAAGCGCAAACCTGCAAAAAGCAGTTGCGAGGCGCTATCGTGCGCCGGGATACCAAAGAGCGCGTAGCCGATCTTGATGCAGGGGAAAGCCGATCCCCAGAGCGCGCAGCAGACGAGGCAGCCCAGGATGAGCCCGGGCAGGGTGGCGAGATACGGTTTGCGGCTTTCCATGGTGTCCTTCCTACATGCGCGAAGCAAAAAAGAACCCGCCACCGGGGGTGCCGGTAGCGGGTGTTGTTACCCGAGGGGATTGTACCCGATGGGACGCATTAAGCGAAGTAGGCTACGCCGCTCTCAAAGATCGGCATGAACTTATCGCCGGGGACATGCTCGGGCACGTTGCGGTACAGGTTGTCGCCGCGACGCTCGGCATGGCCCATCTTGCCCAGGACGCGGCCGTCGGGGCTCGTGATACCCTCGATGGCGAGTGCGGAGCCGTTGGGGTTGACGGAGAGATCCATGCTGGGCTTGCCGTCCTCGCCCACGTACTGCGTGGCGACCTGGCCGTTGGCGATCAGCTGGGCGAGCACTTCGTCATTGGCGACAAAGCGGCCCTCGCCGTGGCTGATGGCGACGGTGTAGGGGTCGTCCAGGCTGCACTGCGACAGCCACGGGGACAAGTTGGACGAGATGCGGGTGCGCACCAGACGGCTCTGGTGGCGACCGATGGTGTTAAAGGTCAGCGTGGGCGCATCCGGCGTGGCGTCGACGATGTCGCCATAGGGCACCAGGCCGAGCTTGACCAGGGCCTGGAAGCCGTTGCAAATGCCCAGCATCAGGCCATCGCGGGCCTTGAGCAGGTCGCGGACTGCCTCGGTGACCTCGGGAGCGCGGAAGAACGCCGTGATGAACTTGGCGGAGCCGTCGGGCTCGTCGCCGCCCGAGAAGCCGCCGGGGATCATGACAATCTGACTTGCACGGATGCGGCGGGCAAGCTCGTGGGTGCTCTCGGCGACGGCCTCGGGCGTGAGGTTGTTGATCACGAAGGTGTCGGCCTCGGCGCCGGCGGCACGGAAGGCGCGGGCGCTGTCGTACTCGCAGTTGGTGCCGGGGAACACGGGGATGATCACGCGCGGGCGGGCGATCTTGGCGCCGCCGTACACGTGGATGTCCTTGGCGCGGAAGTCGATGGTCTCGACTTCGGGGGTCTCGCCGGCGCTGCGGTAGGCGAAGACACCCTCGATGCCGCTCTCCCAGGCCTCTTGGAGCTCGGCGAGCTCGATGACCTCGGAGCCGGTGTCGATGACATAGCCCTCGACGGTGGTGCCCAGGGGCTCGACGACAACGCCGTCGGCGACCTTGGGCAGTTCGGCATCCTCGGCGAGCTCGACGATAAAGCTGCCGTAGAGCGGGGTGAAGAGGCTCTCCACGTCCACGTCCTCGGCAAGCTCGATACCGATCTGGTTACCGACGCACATCTTAAAGAGGCTCTCGGCGCCGCAGCCGTAGCCGGGCGTGGAGATGGCCAGGGCGTTACCAGTAGCAGTGAGCGCCTCGACGGCGTCAAACGCGGCGAGCAGCTGCTGGGCGTCGGGGCGGTAGTCCTCGCCATAGGTGGCGGGGGCGATGCGCACGACGCGATGCGTCAGGCCCTTGAACTCGGGCGAGACGGCACGGGCGGCACGGCCCACGGCAACAGCGAAGCTGATTAGGGTCGGCGGAACGTTGAGCTCGCCGGCCTCGTCCTCAAACGAACCGCTCATGGAGTCCTTGCCGCCGATGGCGCCGGCACCCAGGTCGACCTGGGCCATAAGGGCACCCAGGACGGCAGCCATGGGTTTGCCCCAGCGCTCGGCCTCAGTGCGCAGACGCTCAAAGTATTCCTGGAAGGAGAGATAGGCGCGCTTGTGCTCAAAGCCGGCAGCCACGAGCTTGGCGATGGACTCAACCACGGACAGGTAGGCGCCCGCAAACTGGTCGGCCTCCATCAGGTAGGGGTTGAAGCCCCATGCCATGGCGCTTGCCGTGGTGGTCTCGCCGTCCACGGGGAACTTGGCGACCATGGCCGAGCTCGGGGTGAGCTGTGTCTTGCCGCCAAAAGGCATAAGCACGGTCGCGGCGCCGATGGTGGAGTCGAAGCGCTCGGAAAGGCCCTTGTTGGAGGCGACGTTGAGGTCGGTGACAAGCGAGGTCATACGCTCGGCAAGCGTGGTGCCGGCCCAGCTGGGCTGCCACACGCTACGGGCGCACACGTGAGCGACCTGGTGCTTGGGCGCACCGTTGGAGTTGAGGAACTCGCGGGACAGATCGACGATGGCGACGCCGTTCCAGGCCATGCGCATGCGCGGCTCGGCGGTAACCTCGGCGATAACGGGCGCCTCCAGGGTTTCC
>CAJJYO010000053.1 GCA_905197385.1 uncultured Collinsella sp. | reverse complement strand
TTTTCGACATCACGCGTTTTGATTTCCACGATATCGTGCTCACCCGCGCTTACGTCGATTTGGGGCTATTGCTGGCGCAGGTGGCCGACGAGTTCTATCCCATTCTCAACGAACAGCGCAAGGAAGCCCAGGTTGATATCTGCGAGGACCTGACGGTGCTCGTGGACGGCGACAAGATGGCTCGCGTATTCAATAACATCATGAAAAACGCCGTTGCCTATAGCTATGAAGGCTCGACAATTACGATCGAGGCCAGGCGTTTGGGCGACGGTGGCGTACGCGTACGATTTGTGAACCAGGGCGATCCGATCCCCGAGCCAAAGCTCAAGGTGATCTTTGAGAAGTTCTATCGCCTGGATGCGGCGCGTGCGACCAATCGCGGCGGCGCTGGACTGGGGCTTGCCATCGCCAAGGAGATCGTATGCGCGCACGGCGGTACCGTTGCATGTGAATCGACGCCCGAACACACGATATTCACCATCGAGCTGCCCGCCGCATAGCCAGTGTGCCCTTACAAACACTTGACAATGCGCTCACGTGCATATGAGCCGCGATTCCTACTATCGATACTGCTGAATTGATATCGATGTGGAGGTATGCGGTATGACGGCTGCTGCGGCTGTGGAGCCCACGGAGCTTGAAGAACTCATGAAAGCGCAGGCCGAGGCCGCGCACGAGCGCGAGGTTGGGGATGCGACTCGCCCCACGGCAGAGGATCTTGCCGCCTCGCCGACGCGAATCGATGTTGAGGGCCTCGACCTGTTCTATGGCGACCACCATGCGCTCAAGGACGTGAATATCAAGATCCGCGACAAGCAGATTACCTCGTTCATCGGGCCTTCGGGCTGCGGAAAGTCCACGTTGCTGCGCTGCTTTAACCGCATGAACGACGGCATCAAGGACTGCCGAATCGAGGGCAAGATTGCGCTCGATGGTCAAGATATCCTGGGCGACTACGACATCTGCCGCCTTCGCCAGCGCGTGGGCATGGTGTTCCAGCGCCCCAACCCGTTTCCCATGAGCATCTACGACAACGTCGCGTATGGTCCGCGCGGAATGGGAGTGCGCGATCGCGTCGTGCTCGACGAGCTGGTCGAAGACTCCCTGCGACGCGCCGCCCTGTGGGACGAGGCCAAGGACAAGCTCAAAGAGTCGGGTCTGGGTCTTTCGGGCGGCCAGCAGCAGCGTCTGTGCATCGCCCGCGCACTTGCCGTGCAGCCCGACATTCTGCTGATGGACGAGCCGACCTCGGCACTCGACCCTGTGTCGACGCTGGTGGTGGAGCAGCTGGCCTGCGAGCTCAAAGAGACCTGCACGCTCGTGGTCGTTACGCACAATATGCAGCAGGCGGCGCGTATCTCCGATTCGGTCGCATTCTTTTTGCTGGGTGAGCTGGTGGAGCACGCGCCCACCGCGCAACTCTTCAAGAATCCGACCGATCCGCGCACGGCGGATTATTTGACGGGACGTTTTGGCTGATACCATCTAGTAAAGGTACCTTTAGGGTTAAGATGCGGTCATGCCGGCCGCAAAGGGGTTCAACATGATCTATTACGTCGAGGACGATGGCAACATCAGGGATTTGACGGTCTATGCGCTGCGCAAGCAGGGGATTGAGGCCGAAGGCTTTTCGTGCGACGGTGAGTTTAAGGCTGCCGTGGCGCGACGGGTACCCGATGCCGTCCTGCTCGACATCATGCTGCCCGATACCGATGGCTTGGCGATTATGCGTCGACTGCGTGCCGATCGCCTGACGGCGACGGTGCCCATCATGATGCTTACCGCCAAGGATACCGAGCTCGACAAGGTGATGGCGCTCGATGGCGGTGCCGACGATTACCTGACTAAGCCGTTTTCGCTCATGGAGCTCGCCAGCCGCTGCCGCGCACTGCTGCGTCGCGGCGGCATGGTCAAGCAGGCGAGCGATGTGCTCAGCGTGGGCGACATCGTGCTCTCGTCCAGCCATCGCGAGGTGACCGTTGCCGGCGAGCCGCTTAAGCTCACTCTGCGTGAGTTCGACTTGCTCGAGTACCTCATGCGCAAGCCCGGCGTGGTTTTTACCCGCGAGTCGTTGCTGCAGAGCGTGTGGGGCTGGGACTTCGACGGCGGTTCGCGCACCGTTGACGTGCACGTGCAGACGCTTCGCCAAAAACTGGGCGAGCATGCCAGCGCCATCGAGACCGTGCGCGGCGTGGGCTACCGCTTGGCCGAGCCTTCTGCCGGTGATGGTGCCGAAGGTGACGACACCGTGGCCACCGCATCGGAGGAGTAACCCGTGGTCTTCGCCCCCCAGGGAAAACATACGCTGTCGCACCGCGTTTTTGTGACGATCTTTGTCTGCGCCATGGCGGTTATCGTGGCGTTTACGGTGCTGGGTGCGTTCTTTGTGCAAAACACCTTGGCGGATGCCACGAGTGCCAATCTGGCGCAGGAAACCGAGCTCATTGCTGCCGCTCTCGACGAACAGCAGGAGCCCATCCCGTTCTTGCGTAGTCTCGATCGCGAGGACTTGCGCATCACGCTGATTAACAAGGATGGATCGGTTGCCTACGACAACGAGGCGTCGCCTTCCACACTGCCCAACCATGGCGATCGCCCCGAGGTCATCGAGGCCTTTGAGAGTGGTTTGGGTTCCGCGGAGCGCGCAAGCTCTACGCTCGACGAGATTATGCTGTATCGCGCCGTCGCCCTTGATAACGGCCAGGTTGTCCGCTTGGCGCAGGCCCAGCCTGGCGTTGCGGCGATTTTGCTGTCGATGGTGGCGCCGATGCTGCTTATCGCAGCAGCGGGTGCGGTACTCTCGTTTTTTATGGCGCGCCGCGAGTCCCGTGCCATCATCGCGCCGTTGCAAGAGGTGGATTTGGACCACCCACGCCGTAGCTATGAGCACGCCTATGCCGAGATGGTCCCCATGCTTGAGCGTATCGAGTCGCAGCGCCAGGAACTCAAGCGCCAAATGGCGGTGCTAGCGGACAACGACCGTATGCGCCGCGAGTTCACGGCGAATATCACCCATGAGCTCAAGACGCCGCTTACGGCGATTTCGGGCTATGCCGAGCTCATCGCAAACGGCATGGTCGAGGGCGAGGGCGACCTGCGCAACTTTGGCGGTCGCATCTATCGTGAGGCGGGCCGCTTGGCAGCGCTTGTCAACGATATCCTTACGCTGTCTAACTTGGACGAGGCCGAGCGTGCAGCTGAGGGCGAGGCGGTGCCCATTGGGTCCACGGAGCCTATTGAGCTCTCGCGTGCCATCTACGCGGTCGAGCAGCGTCTTGAACAGGTCGCCCGTCAGGCGAATGTGACGATAAGTCATGAGACCAAGCCTGTGGTCATCGAGGGCGTGTCGCGCTTGATTGACGAGCTCATCTATAATCTGGCAAGCAACGCCATCCGCTACAATCGACCCGGCGGTACGGTTACGCTGCAGTGCGGCACCAACGACGAAGGCCATCCGTTCCTCGCGGTCGCCGACACGGGAATCGGTATCGCGCCTGAAGAACAGGGCAAGGTATTTGAGCGGTTCTATCGCGTGGACAAGAGTAGGTCCAAGGCACGCGGCGGAACCGGTCTGGGGCTTGCCATTGTCAAGCATGCGGCCCTGTATCATCACGCCACGCTCGATCTGTCGAGCGAGTTGGGCGTGGGAACCACCATTACGGTGACGTTTCCCATACAGCAGGACGAGCCATTCGCATAGCGATACAACATAGATATTGATGTAGATGCCGCATTTGACTTTCGGGTGCGGCGTTGTTGTGCAATTTTACGATTGCTTCCGACATTTTTACAGGAGAGCCTGTTTCTTATGTATAGAGTTTGGTCTCGGTAAAAAGATGCGATAACATACGGACAGTTTTGTCAATCCGAACTGGGGAAATGAAAGGCAAGCTGCATGACCCTTCTCGAACTGTTCCAGCTGCTCAAAAAGCACCTCAAGCTGGTCATCACCCTTCCGGTGGTCTGCGCGATCGCCATGGGCATCGTGTCCTTCGTTGCGATGGACAACACCTACACCGCGACGACGAGCATGTACATTCTCGCCAAGACCGACGATAGCGGCCAGATGAGCTACAACGATCTCTCGGCGAGTCAGATGCTTTCCAACGATATCGCCACGCTGCTGGATAGCGATAGCGTTAAGAGCGGCGCCGCCAATGAACTGGGCCTCACCGATCTGGATGACTACAAGGTGTCTGTTTCCTCCGAGACCACCACGCGTGTCATTACGCTTTCGGTTACCGGCACCGATGCCAAGGAGACGGCTAAGGTCGCAAAGGCCATAGCTAGCTCGGTGAGTACGGTCGCTCAGAACGTCGGCGCTGCCCAGAGCATCAACGTTATCGACGAGGCTAAGACCCCCGAAGCCCCCAGCGGCCCCAAGCGTATGCTGTACGTTGCTGTCGCGTTCCTCGCGGGCATCTTTATCGCAGTTGCCTATGTCGTTTTGGCAGACATGCTCAACACCCGCATCCGCGGTGCCGAAGAGGCAGAAGAGCTCCTGGGCATTCCCGTTGTTGGCCGAATTCCGGCTATGAAAGGTGGTAAATAGGCATGGCTAAGGCAAAGAACACCGATAAGCTCGTTGTACAGAATGCCGCCAAGACCCTTCTGGCCAACATCCGCTTTGCGAGCGTGGACGACCCCATTCGCACCATCACCGTTACGTCCTCGATTCCCAACGAGGGCAAGTCTACGGTTTCCATCAACCTTGCCCAGGCTATCGCCACCAGCGGCAAGAGCGTCCTGCTGGTCGAGGCTGATATGCGTCGCAGGTCCCTTGCCGATATGCTCGGCGTCCGCTCCCGCGGCGGACTCTATGCAGTCCTTTCCGAGCAGGTTTCTATTGACCAGGCGATTGTCGAGACGGGTCAGAAGAACTTCTACTTCCTCGATGCCGAGCCGCATATTCCCAATCCTGCCGACATCATCGTCTCTCACCGCTTTGCCAAGCTGGTAAAGGCACTGTCCGCCAAGTTCCAGTACGTCATCTTTGATGCTCCCCCGGTCGGCACCTTCATCGATGCTGCCGAGATCGCAAGTCTGACCGACGGTGCGCTTTTTGTCGTGCGTGAGGATTTCACCAAGCGCGAGGAGGCGCTCAACGCCATCGGTCAGCTTAAGAAGTCCGAGAAGGTCAAGCTCATCGGTACCGTTATGAACTACTGCGAGACCGAGACCAGCGAGTACTACTACTCCTACTACACCAAGGACGGTAAGAAGGTGAAGAAGGGCTCCGACGATCAGGGGACTTCCAAAAAGGGCATCTTCACCAACCGAGCAAACGTTTAGTTGATTAAGGCTGACCTATGCGTGACATTCATTGCCATATCTTGCCGGGTGTAGACGACGGCGCCGCCGATCTCGATGAGAGCTTGGCGATGCTCGAGGCTGCCAAGCGGGCCGGTGTAACCAGAATCGTTTGCACTCCTCACTGCCGTGATCCCTATTTTGATTACGACAAGATGTGGGATGCCTTTGAGCTGCTGCGTGATAACGCTGACGGTTTTCCGCTCCAGATGGGCTTCGAGGTCAACCATCGAAAGCTCGTTGAGCTTGGTATCGATGCCGCGGAGCACTTGCATTTCGATGGGACCAACGAGTTTCTGCTCGAGCTTTCGACGCATGCCGATGCGTATGCGTTTAGAGAGTACGAGAACACGATTTACGATTTGCAGTGCCGTGGCTACCAGGTGATCATCGCTCATCCTGAGCGCTATCGTGCGGTTCAAAAGGATGTAAGCGTGGCGGAGCGCCTGGTCGATATGGGCTGCAAGCTGCAGGCTTCGGCGGACTTTATTGCCGGCGGTCGATTTGGTCGCGAGAAAAAGCCGGCACAGCGCCTGTTCGATCAGAACCTGTACAGCTTCATCGCGAGCGATGCCCATAACGTGGGTCATTACGACTGCCTGGCGAAGGCTCGCGCGAAGTTTAGCGTGCGCGGAGCTCATTTTCGCTAATATCTGTCCCTAACGTTCGCATTGAATGAAAGGGCAGCCATGGATATCCAACTTAAGACGGGATGCTTTGATGACGCGGCGTTGGTGCGCCGCGTCGTTTTTATAGACGAGCAGGGCTACGAGAATGAGTTCGACGCTATCGACGAGGATCAGAGCTGCATTCATGTGACGCTCTATGTAGACGGCGAGCTTGCCGGTTGCTCGCGCGTGTTTCCCGAAGAGCTTGAGCGCGTGGCTGACGCAGAGGCCCCGGTGTTGCCGGCATGCGACATGGACGAAGGCGTTGCGGCGGGGGAGACCTACATTATGGGGCGCGTGGCTGTGCTGCCGAGCATGCGCCGTCGCGGTTTGGCGAGCAAGATTGTCGAGGCCAGTGATGCCGCCGCGCGTGATGCCGGCGCCAAGCTTATTAAGCTGCATGCGCAGGAATACGTGCTGCCGCTCTATGTAAAGGCGGGCTACACGCAAATTGCCCCGGTAGATTACGAAGACGAGGGCCAGCCCCATGTCTGGATGGCCAAACGCGTAGATGGCAGATAGGGACGTTCCTTTTCTGCCGGCAGTTGGGGACACTCCTTGGCAATTGACGCATTGGAGCGCTCGGACATACAGTTTTTCGATTCCGTATGTATATATGCGCGTTAATGGGTTATAAAATCTAAGTCTGAACATAGCAGGTCTGCGATGCGGCTCGGGCGACCGGGCCGTTTTTGCGGACAGGGGTAGCGCGAAAGGACTGCACATGCGTCAATTTAAGACCGAGAGCAAAAAACTGCTCGACCTCATGATCAACTCCATCTACACCAATAAAGAAATCTTCCTGCGCGAGCTTATCTCTAACGCGAGCGACGCCGTCGACAAGCTCAACTTTAAGAGCCTGCAGGACCCGAGCGTCAAGATCGACCAGGGCGACCTGGCCATTCGCGTCTCCTTTGATAAAGACGCCCGCACCATTACCATCTCGGATAACGGCATTGGCATGACCGCCGAGGAGCTCGAGCGCAATCTGGGCACCATCGCCCATTCCGGCTCCGAGGAGTTTAAGACCGAGAACGCCGAGCAGCAGGGCTCCGATGTCGACATCATCGGACAGTTTGGCGTGGGCTTCTACTCGGCTTTTATGGTCGCCAGCCATGTGAAGGTCGTCAGCCGCGCCTATGGCGAGGATGTCGCCCATGTGTGGGAATCCGACGGTCTTGAGGGCTACACCATCGAGGACGGCGAGCGCGCCGAGCACGGTACCGATGTCATCCTGACGCTGCGCGAGAACGAGAAGCTCGATGCCGACGGCGAGGCCGAGACCTACGATCGCTTCCTGACCGAGTGGGGTCTCAAGAGCCTGATTCAGCAGTACAGCAACTATGTGCGTTACCCGATTCAGATGATGGTGTCCAAGAGCCGCCAGAAACCCAAGCCCGAGGACGCTGGTGACGACTACAAGCCCGAGTACGAGGACTATCAGGAGCTCGAGATCGTCAACTCCATGACGCCGATCTGGAAGAAGCGCAGCTCCGATGTTGAGCAGAAGGACTACGACGAGTTCTACAAGTCTACGTTCCACGACTTTGACGATCCTGCGCGCACCATCAGCTTCCACGCCGAGGGCACGCTCGAGTACGACGCCCTGCTGTTTGTGCCGGGCCGCGCGCCGTTCGATCTGTACAGTAAGGACTACGAGAAGGGCCTGGCGCTCTACAGCTCCAACGTCCTGATCATGGAGAAGTGCGACGACCTGCTGCCCGACTACTATAACTTTGTCCGCGGCGTCGTGGATTCTGCCGACGTGTCGCTTAACATCTCGCGCGAGACGCTGCAGCAGAATCGTCAGCTCAAGGCCATTGCCAAGCGTGTGGAAAAGAAGATTACCGCCGACCTTGAGGATATGCGTGACAACGACCGCGAGGCCTACGAGAAGTTCTTTGAGAACTTTGGCCGTGGCCTTAAGTATGGTATCTACTCGAGCTATGGCATGAAGGCCGATGAGCTCGCCGACCTGTTGCTGTTCTGGTCTGCCAAGGAACAGAAGATGATTACCCTGGCCGAGTATGCCAAGGGCATGCCCGAGGATCAGAAGGCCATCTACTACGCCGCCGGTGACTCGCGTGAGCGCTTGGCCAAGATGCCCGTGGTAAAGGGCGTGCTCGACCGCGGTTATGATGTGCTGCTTCTGACGCAGGACGTGGATGAGTTCACGTTCCAGGCCATGCGTGAGTACGTTGCTGCCGATATGCCTAAGATCTACGAGGACGATGCAGCACGCGAGGCTGCCGAAAAGGCCGTGGCCGACGGTGCCGAGCCCGAGGTCGAGGATCGTCATCTGGAGCTCAAGAACGTCGCGACCGGTGATCTTGACCTGGCGACCGAGGACGAGAAGAAGGAGGCCGAGGACGCCACCAAGGAAAACGAGGACCTCTTCAGCGCTATGAAGGAGGCGCTCGGTGACAAGGTCGAGAAAGTTGCCGTCTCCGCGCGCCTGACCGATGCCCCCGCTTGCATCACCACCGAGGGCCCGCTTTCGCTCGAGATGGAGAAGGTGCTCCAGAAGGGTCCCGAGGGCGCGCCCGACGGTATGCCCAAGAGCCAGCGCGTGCTCGAGCTCAACGCCAAGCACCCGGTCTTCGACAAGCTTGTCGCTGCCCAGAAGGCAGGCGACGCCGACAAGATCAAGCAGTACTCTGGCTTGCTCTACGATCAGGCCCTGCTGGTCGAGGGCATCCTCCCCGAGGATCCCGTTGCCTTCGCAGCAGCTGTTTGCAACTTGATGTAGTTAGGTAGTTACGCGGTTTTACCAAACCGCGTAACGGCTCC
>CAJJYO010000052.1 GCA_905197385.1 uncultured Collinsella sp. | reverse complement strand
CCCGCGCTCCGCAGCCGCCATGAGTCCTGCCGTTCCCGCTTGATAGCGCTCGCCGGCATAGTTGTACTGTATCTGGCAAAAATCCCAGTCATACGCGTCAAGCATTGTCAGGAAATCCGCCGCGCTGCCGTGATACGAAAAGCCAATCTGGAGAATGCGCCCCGCCGCCTTTTGACGCACGATCCAGCCCTCGATGCCCAACGCCACCACACGTTCCCACTGGGCGGGCGAGGTGATGTTGTGCATAAGGTAATAGTCGATACGGTCGGTCCGTAGCCGACGCAGCTGTTCGTCAAAGAAACGGTCGAAATCCTCTGCGCAAGTACACGAAGCGTGCGGCAACTTAGTCGCCAGCAACACCCGGTCGCGCAGTCCCAAGCGCTCAAGCGAGGCGCCCACGCACACCTCGTTGCCGGGATAGAGATACGCGGTATCCAGATAATTAATCCCCTGCTCCACCGCACGGGAAATGATGGCATCGGCTGTCTTCGCATCCGGGCGTCCCGGCGCGCCGGGAAACCTCATGCAGCCCAGCCCCAACGCCGAGATACGGTTGCCGCTTTTGGGGTCAACGCGGTATTGCACGGCCCCTCCCTTCGCCATCAGTGCCCCGGCAAGGCGAAACACAATGGTCACGCAGCCGAAACATCGTGGAATCGCAATCGAGAACGTATCGTAACGCAGCAGAAATCGAGCTGTCACGGCACCGCTTTAACATCAGCAAAAAGCCCGATGAAAGGAGTCACCCATGCCCGCGCTCGACCTTTGGAACCTCGCCTCCCAGCTCAAAAGCACCGATTATCGCTGGGTCGACCTCACCCACACGCTCTCGTGCGACACCCCGCACTGGTTTGGCTTTAAGCCATTTGAGTCCACCAAGCTCTTCGACTACCTGCCCGGCACGCCCAAGGACATGCTCGCGCCCATGCGTTGCTTCCAGTATTCGGTCGCCTCGCAGTACGGCACCCACGTCGACGCGCCGCGCCACTTCCATGTCGAGGGTCGTTCCCTCGGCGAGATCGAGCCCATTGAGTTTATGCATCCGCTCTGCGTGATTGACAAGCACGAGGAGTGCGCCGCAAACCCCGACTTCATCCTGACCGTCGAGGACCTTAAAGCCTGGGAGGACGAGCACGGCCGTATTCCCGAGGACGCCTTTGTTGCCTTCCGCTCCGATTGGTCCAAGCTCGCTGACCTTGAGAACAAAGACGAGGACGGCCAGCCCCACTACCCCGGCTGGGATCTCGACGCCATCAAGTGGCTCGTTGAAGAGCGCAACATCGGCGCCATCGGCCACGAACCGGCTGACACCGATCCGGCGAGCGTGACCACGCGTGAGGACGCCTACCCCTACCCCGGCGAACAGTACATCCTCTCGGTCGACCGCTATCAGATCGAGGTCATGGACCATCTAGACGAGCTTCCCGCCACGGGCGCCGTCATCTTCTGCACCTTCCCCAAGGTGCGCGATGGCGTTGGATATCCCGCGCGCGTCTTTGCGGTCTGCCCTGCAGCGTAGCGTCCAGGCAAACGTTTCTTTTTCATAACAGCCGCTCCGCGCACCCATCAATCACCCTGGCAGCATACAATCCATCAGGCGCCCCTTACGCGGGCGCCTTTTATATGGGGAGATGATTCATATGCAGATCAACAAGGTCGCCTTTATCGGCAAGGGTGGCGTCGGGCTACTCTACGGCAGCATGATCGCCCAGGCACTCGGCAACGATGCCGTCGAATACGTCATGGACGACGCTCGCTTTGAGCGCCATGCGAACGATGCGCTCACCGTCAACGGCAAGCCCTGCGTACTCAAGTCCGTCCGCGCCAGCGAGGCGACACCCGCCGATCTGGTCATCCTCACGGTCAAGACAACCGGACTCGACCAGGCGCTCAAGACTATGGAACACATCGTGGGCCCCAATACGCTCATCGCCTCGCTGTGCAACGGCATCACCAGCGAGCAGAAGATTGCCGAGCGCTTTGGCTGGGAGCACACCGTCCTCGGAATCTGCCAAGGCATGGACGCTGTGTTTCTCAACGGCGCGCTCACCTTTACCAATGCGGGCGAGATCCGCTTTGGTGCGGCCGCCGGCACCGACCCCGCGACCGTCGCCGCCATCGACGAGCTCTACACGCGCTGCGGCATCGCCCACACCGTCGAGGCAGACATCGCGCACCGCATGTGGGCCAAGCTTATGCTCAACGACGGCATCAACCAGACCTGCATGGCCTACGGCGGCACGTACGGAAGCGCCACGGAACAGGGCTCCGAGCAGCGTCGTTGCTTTGTCTCCGCCATGCGCGAGACGCTTGCGGTCGCCAACGCCGAGGGTATCGAGCTCACCGAGGCAGACCTAACGCAGATGGTGCATCTCATCGAGGGGCTCGACCCCGCCGGCATGCCCTCGATGGCGCAGGACCGCGTCGCGCAGCGCAAAACAGAGGTCGAGGAGTTCGCGGGCACCGTCCGCCGCCTCGCGGCCAAGCACGATATCCAAGCGCCGCAGAACGAATGGCTCTATCAGCGCATCCGTGATATCGAGGCAAGCTGGTAACGCCGCCGCACCGCATCCAACAGTCTCAATAGCAAAAACCGCCGCAAAGGGCACTCCCCTTGTGCGGTTTTCATGTTCAGCCATGGCCAACAGTCATTTTCGCAACAGTTAGAGATGCGACTCCGGAACCTCGTCCTCATCATCGCGACAAAGGACAACACCGGCGCTTCCCAGCAGTGTGGCCGCGATCAACGCGCCGACCACGATAGAGGCAGCCCCACAAGACCCCTGCATGCCCGCGACGAGCGCGGCCGTAGGACCAAGGCAACCAAGCGTCAATGCAACGGCGGCAACGGCGATATCTCGAGCGTTCACAAGACCACTTCCTCCACGAGAAAGACCTTATTTCTCATGAACTAGTGTGCCCCGCGCCCATATGCGCGACGTACCGTCACGGTAAGGGCTCTGTTAGCTCAAGCGTATACATAGAACGGGCGTCCTTACGTTGCCCTAAAGCTCGGTAAAGACGCCCGTCCGCCAAATATCCGTGATGCAGAAAAATTACCAACCGGTGTAGTAATCGGTGGTTCCGGCAGCGCAGCCGGAGTCATAGACCTTGCAATCACCCTTGGAGCCCGTAAAGGTCGAGCCCTGGGCCATATCGCCCGCGGCAACAACGTAATAGCCGTCGGAATCGCGCCAGAAGCCCTCAGAATCCTGAGTCCATTCGCCCGTGCGATAGTGATAAAGCACATTGCTGCTGTAATAGGTCTCGCGGCGCCCGTTGTAGTTATTGACACCCGCAGAGCGCGTCAGGCCCGATCCGTTCGCGTAGGACGCGGCAGACGCGTAAGACGGAGTGTAACCGGCGTTGTAGTACGAAGCCTGGGCGGCCTCGGCAGCCTCCGCCTCGGCGGCAGCCTCGAGCGCTTCGCGCTTGGCATCCTCAAGCGCAGCGCGCAGCTCATCGAGCTCGGTCGACTTGGCGTCGACCTCCCCCATCGTCAACAGGCTACCCGCACCGTCGATGCAACCCTGCAGCACAGCACGCTCGTCATCGGTAGCATAGTCGCCATACATATTCATGATGATCTGAGCGCGCATCTCAAGGGAATCGCGCTTGGCCTCCATCGAGGCGTTCCACTCCTGCATGGAACCATAACCATCGCCGCGATAGTCAACGGGCTGCACCAGCGTCGCCTCGGACGGCGTAGGTCCAACCGTATCGGATAGTGTTGCCGCGTGGGCATCGGTTGCACCGGCGCCCGCCAAAAGTGCCACGGTCAGAGCGGCGGAAAGGGCGGCGGCTTTCGGTTTTCGTGAATCGATCCTCATGTAGCTAGAAACCTCCGTAGTGCGTTTTTGCTGCGTTTGAGCTGCGTGTGATTCGATCGCGCTGCATAGTACCCCGAGCAAATCGCGACCTGCGGTTTTACTCAAAAGGCGCACGTCAATTGCGTAAAACTCACATCCTCTTAACAGGAGTTTTCCACATCTCGATTGCATAAAGCATGCCAAAAACCCTGTTTTTGCACCCGCTCTATGCAAAAAAGGCGCCTGTGCAACCATTGTTCGCACAGGCGCCTTGAGCAGGCATTTTATGCAGTTATACCTATCGAGTCGCAAGGGGTCCTTGCACAAGTCGCCTTACTCGTCCAGCGCGGCGAAGGCCTGCTTCAGATCCCAAATGATATCCTCGGCGTTCTCGGTACCGATGGAAAGACGGATCGTGGAGGGCGTGATGTTCTGCTCGGCGAGCTCCTCGGCAGAGAGCTGGGAGTGCGTGGTGGTAGCCGGGTGCACGACGAGCGACTTGACGTCGGCCACGTTGGCGAGCAGCGAGAAGACCTGCAGATGGTCGATGAACTTCCAAGCTGCCTCCTGGCCACCCTTAATCTCAAAGGTAAAGATCGAGGCACCGCCGTTGGGGAAGTACTTCTGATAGAGCTCGTGATCGGGGTGCTCAGACAGGCTCGGGTGGTTCACCTTGGCGACATGGCTATCACCAGCCAGGAACTCAACGACCTTCTTGGTGTTCTCGACATGACGGTCAACGCGCAGCGACAGAGTCTCGGTGCCCTGGAGCAGGATCCAAGCGTTGAACGGGCTGATGCAGGCGCCCTCGTCACGCAGCAGGATGGCGCGGACATAGGTTGCGAAGGCGGCGGGACCGGCAGCCTCGGCAAACGAGACGCCATGGTAGGAGGGGTTGGGCTCGGCGATCTGCTCATACTTGCCGCTCGCCTTCCAATCGAAGTTACCGCCGTCGACGATCACACCGCCCAGCGAGGTGCCGTGGCCGCCGATGAACTTGGTTGCGGAGTGGACGACGATGTTGGCACCATGCTCCAGCGGACGGAACAGATACGGGGTGCCGAAGGTGTTGTCGACGACAACCGGTAAACCGTGCTTCTTGGCGATCTCGGAGATGGCGTCGATATTGGGGATGTCAGAATTGGGGTTGCCGAGCGTCTCGAGGTAGATGACCGTGGTGTTGTCCTTGATGGCGCCCTCGACCTCGTCCAGGTTGTGGGCATCGACGAAGGTGGTCTCGACGCCAAACTGGGAGAGCGTATGCTCGAGCAGGTTGTAGGAGCCACCGTAGATGGTCTTCTGAGCCACCACGTGGTCACCGGCCTGGGCAAGAGCCTGCAGGGTATAGGTGATGGCAGCAGCACCGGAGGCGACGGCAAGACCTGCCACACCACCCTCGAGTGCGGCGATACGGTCCTCGAAGACGCCCTGGGTGGAGTTGGTCAGACGGCCGTAGATGTTACCGGCGTCGGCAAGACCAAAGCGATCGGCGGCGTGCTGGGAGTTGCGGAACACATAGCTCGTGGTCTGGTAGATAGGCACGGCGCGGGAGTCGGATGCGGGATCGGCGCTCTCCTGGCCAACGTGAAGCTGCAGGGTATCGAAACCAAAGGTGTGCTCGGGGTTGTTGATGAACTGGCTCATGATGATCTCCTTGATCGAACGAAAGTAAATAAATAAGAGAAGAGTAAGTCGCTGTCTCCTGATCACGCCAACGGGCGCAAACAGGAGCCCGGCATTCGTCTTGGCAAGCAGTTCATATGCGGTCCTCCCTTTGACATCCCGGTTCCGTGGTCGGCTTAATTACCTACCGCCTTTGTGTGTTTTGAATAGTACGAGCATTGTTTCGCTCGGTCAATCACTTAAAAGCGCTAACCTGTTATCGGTTTTTTAGATAGCTATCGAAAGGACGGGCACCGATGACCCTCCAGCAGCTTCGTTTTCTGATCGCCGTGGCAGAGTCCGGCTCAATCAACGCCGCAGCTCAGCGCCTCTATACCGCTCAGTCCAACATCTCAAACGCCGTCAAAAGCCTAGAACAAGAGCTCCATCTGGAGATCTTTACGCGCTCCAGCCGCGGCGTCACGCTCACCAACGACGGCACCGAGCTTTTGGGCTATGCGCGCCAGGTCGTAGAGCAGGCCGACATGCTCGAGGCACGCTACGAGGACGGTGGCACCCCGCAAGCCCGCCTCGCCATTTCCGCCCAGCACTACGCCTTTTCGGTCGAGGCCTTTGTCAACGTCGTCGAGCGCTGCCGCGACAGCAAGTTCGAGTTCATCATGCGCGAGACCACCACATCGCAGATCATCGATGACGTCCGTGCGTTTCGCAGCGATATCGGCATTCTGTATCTGGATGACTTTAACGCCCGCGTTCTGCAGAAGGCCTTCGCCGATGCCCGCGCAAGCTTCCATCCCCTCTTCGACGCGACGGTCCACGTCTTCGTTAGCGAACGCCACCCGCTCGCACGCCGCCCTCAGCTGTCCCTTGCCGACCTCACGCCCTATACGCGCTACAGCTTTGAGCAGGGAACCTCAAACTCCTTCTATTACGCCGAGGAACCTTTTAGCTATATCCCTTGCGACCGCAACATACGGATCTCGGACCGCGGAACACTTACTAACTTACTTATCACGTCGAACGGTTACACCCTGTCGACCGGTGTCCTTTCCAATGAAATGCAGTGGGGTATGGCATCGATCCCGTTAGCAGACGCCCCAACGATGCATGTGGGCTACATCATGCATGACGATCGCAAACCCTCTCCCCTCTTGCAGCAATACCTCGACGAGCTCAGCCGCATCATCCGTGCCGACCAACTGTCAGAAGACGGGGTAGAAATCGTAGATTGCTAGCCCGCGGCGGGCATGGCGCTACAATGGTCACTCACACGAAGCGTACCCAACGAAAGGAACCATGTGAAGGTCATCATCTATACCGACGGCTCGGCCCGATCAAATCCGGGACGCGGCGGCTACGGCGCCGTGCTCAAGTACACCAACCCCGCCGGCAAGACCTTCACCTCCGAGCTTTCGCGTGGCTACGCCAAGACCACTAACAACCGCATGGAGCTCATGGCGGTCATCGTGGCGCTCGAGGCACTTAACCGCCCCTGCGAGGTCGAGGTCCATTCCGATTCGCAATACGTCGTCAACGCCTTCAACAAGCACTGGATCGACGGCTGGAAAAAGCGCGGGTGGAAAACTGCCAACAAGCAGCTCGTCAAGAACCGCGACCTGTGGGAGCGTCTGCTTGCCGCAAAGAGCAAGCATAAGGTGGAATTCATCTGGGTTAAGGGGCATGCCGGCCACGAGCTCAATGAGCGCTGCGACGAACTCGCCACCACCGCGGCCGACGGAGCCAATCTCGATATCGACACCGGCTTTAGCGAAAGCGACCTGTAGCGGCGTTTTCGCACGCTATTTCCTGCCCCCTCGCGCTACACTCATCCTGTAAACCGAACGGCACGAGGGGGACACATGCTGCGTATAGCGACCATCGGCACATCCATGATTACCGACGACTTTATCCAGGTCGTCAACGCCAACGACCAGACTACATTCGTAGGCACGCTCTCGCGCGATGCAGATCGCGGCGCCGCCTTTACCGCCGAACACAGCGGCGAACGCAACTTCACCGCGCTTGACGAGCTTGCGTCCGCCGACGACGTCGACGCCGTGGTCACCCGCAACGGTGCCGAGATGGGCTGGGACGTTCCTCCCGTCATCACCTACGTGTCGCGCCAGGCCGAGCTCGCGCCCAACGAGGCATGCAAGACCTTCAACATGGGCGTCGGCCTGTGCCTGATCGTCGCTCCCGAGGACGAGGCCGCGGTGACCGAGGCCCTGGTCGCGCTGGGCGAGAAGCCGTTCCGCGTGGGCGAGTGCGTCGAGGGCTCCGGTAAGGTCGTGTACTCCGATGAGCGCTAACGAGCAGATGGCTGCTGCCGAGGGCCTGGGCTTTGTGCCCTACACCCGTCCGACCGGCACCGATACGGCCGAGCCGCTCAAGATCGGTGTGCTCATCAGCGGTTCGGGTACCAACCTGCAGGCGCTGATCGATCTGATCGCCGCCGGCAAGCTCAACGCTTCGATTGAGCTTGTGGTGTCGAGCCGTCCTTCGGCTAAGGGTTTGCAGCGCGCTGAGCGCGCGGGCATCCAGACGCTCACGCTGTCCAAGGATGTCTATGCCGACCCCATCGCCGCCGACGAGATCATCGCGCACGAGCTGCTCGAGCGCGGCTGCGAATATGTGGTCATGGCCGGTTACATGCGCATGGTGCACACGCCGCTGCTGGCGGCGTTTCCCAACCGCGTGGTCAACTTGCATCCGGCACTGCTGCCGAGCTTTACCGGCGCGCATGCGATCGACGATGCCTTTGCGCGCGGCGTCAAGGTAACCGGTGTGACCGTGCACTTTGCCAACGAGATCTACGACAACGGCCCCATCATCGCCCAGCGCGCGCTGGCTGTCGAGGAAGGTTGGGATGTCGACACGCTCGAGGAGCACATCCACGCGATTGAGCACGTGCTGTATCCCGAGGTTGTTCAGATGCTCGCCGACGGCCGCGTCCACGTGCTGGAGAGCGGCAAGGTCGCAATTGACGCGCCTCGCGGCTAGCGGCGCACAGTACAATTTAGCCGAGTAGTCAGGGTGGTCATTGGCGCCAAGGCGCGCGTGGCCACCTTTTGTTTTGGGTAGTCATCGGGAACGGGCTTTAACGACTGGTCATTCAAGAACGTCGCAGGTGACTAGGTGAGAGAGGTGAGCGCATGGCGGATAACGAAGCGCTGTTTACGCCTGAGCTGGTGTTTTTTGATTGGGAGTGTGCGACGCCGGATGAGGTGTTCGCGCGGCTCGAGGGCGAGCTTGCACCACGTGGCTACATTGCATCCGGTTGGCTCGACGCCGTTCGCACGCGCGAGGATGCCTATCCCACGGGTCTTGCCATGCCGGCGGCAAACATTGCCATTCCGCATACCGATCCGGGGTTTGTGGCCAAGCCCTATATCGCGGTGGT
>CAJJYO010000051.1 GCA_905197385.1 uncultured Collinsella sp. | reverse complement strand
GACAGGTCTACGTCGGTCACCGCGTGGACGACTCCATCCATGGTAATGTATTTCACTGTCAAATCCTTGATTTCAAGCAGTGCCTCGCTCATGCTCTACCCCCCCTTATCGCTTGAGCTTCGGATCCAGCGCGTCTCTCAGCCCGTCCCCCATCACATTGAAACCGAACATCGTCAGCATGATGGCCAGGCCCGGGAACAGCGCCTGCCACCAACGGCCAGCGAGCACGCCGCCGCGGGCGTCGGCGAGGATGTTGCCCCAGGTAGCGGTGGGCTCTTGGATACCAGCGCCGATGAAGGTCAGCGAGGCCTCGAAGATGATGGCGTCGGCGACCAGGGTAACGGTAAAGACCATGATCGGGGCGATGCAGTTACGCAGAACATGCTTGATCAAAATCCACGGAGCCTTGGCGCCGGAAACGATGACCGCGCGGACATAGTCCTCGCCGTACTCGGACACGATGTTGGCGCGTACGATACGGGCAATCTGCGGAGTGTACATAAAGCCGATGGCGAAGATGATCGACGGCACGGAGTTGCCCAGGATGGAGACGAAGACGGCCGCGAGGGCGATGCCCGGGATGGACATGATGATGTCCAAGATACGCATGATCGTCTCGGAGACGGCCTTGCGCGAAACCGCTGCAAGGGCGCCCACGACCGAGCCGCAGACCAGAGCCATGGCGGTGGCGCCAAAGCCGATAATCAGCGAGTAACGACCACCGTAGAGCATACGCGACAGAATGTCGCGACCCTTATCGTCGGTACCGAAAATAAATCCGTTGCCGGGAGCCTGGCGAGGGAGCCGTAAAGATCTCGACCGGGCTATAGGGGGCAAGAAGGGGCGCCAGAATCGCAGTCAGGGCGACCAGCACCAGCACGACGGCGGCAATCTTAGAAGACAGCGTCATCTTCTTCCAGCCACCGAGCTTGAGCCCCTTGGAGGCAGCCTTCTCGAGCTGCTCGGTTTGCTTCTCTCGAATCTTTACCATAATCTACACCGTCCTGATGCGCGGGTTGATGAGCAGGTAGAGCATGTCAACCACGATGTTGATGATGATGAAGGCAAGAGCAACGACGATGACGACGCCCTGAACCAGGTTCGCCTCGTTGCCCTGAACGCCCTGCAGAATCGCGGTGCCCATGCCGGGGAGGTTGAAGATAACCTCGATGACGACGGCGCCGCCCATGAGGTAACCGATCTTAAGACCGAGGGTGGTGACCGGGGTGATCAGCGCATTGCGAAGAACGTTGATGCCGACGACGACCTTCTCGGGAACGCCGGCGCCGCGAGCCATACGGACATAATCCTTGTCGAGCTCCTCGACCATGGCGGTACGCACGATACGAGTCATCTGGCCCGTCAGCGGAAATGCCAAGGCGATAGCGGGCATGATCATACGTCCCAGATAGCCAACCGGATTCGTGGTGAAGTGAGGCAGAGCACCCGATGCCGGGAGCACCTTAAGGTAGGAAGAGAACAGCAGGATCAACAGAACGGCAAGCCAGAACGACGGGGTTGCCAAGCCGGCGATGGAAAAGACGCGGATCACTTGGTCCGGCCATTTGTCGCGATACAGTGCCGCGATGACGCCGAGCAAAAACGAAACGACCGCACCGATAGCAAGACCGATAAAGGTCAGCTGCATCGTGACGGGAAGGGCCGTGGAGATGCGCTTGGCAACGGAGTTGCGAGCAGCACCATAGGTGCCCATGTCGCCATGGATTAGATCGCCCATATAGCGCACGTAGCGCACGGGCCAGGGGTCGTCCAGACCATACTTCTCATGGTACTCGGCAACCGCCTCGGGCGAGGCACCGTCACCCAACGCCGTGTAGGCGGGGTCGGTCTTGGAGAACGACATAAGGAAGAACACCAGGACGGTGACGCCCAATGCCATAATCGGCAGCGCCACAAGACGCCTTCCAATCAAACGTAGCAAGTTGTTCACGTTCTCTCCCCTTTCTTTTGTCGGTAGGACCAACTGGTATATGAGTACGGATACTCATTACAAGACCCGAGCGACATCGTTGCCGCCCGGGTCTTTGTTTCAACTATGAGGATACGGTCCCAACGGCCGACATCCTGCATACAGACTCAAGCGAGTCTTACGCCTTGACGGTCGCAACGCCCCTGAAGGACATGCTCGTCGTGCCGATGCCCTTGAAGCCATCGAGGGCCTCGCCGTTGGGCGCAGTGGACGGATCGTCCCAGAAAGCGGAGACGGTCTTGACGTGAACAACAGGGTACAGAACGGCGTTGTCGGCAATGATGTCGAAGCACTCGTTCCACTTCTTCTGCTGCTCATCGCCCTCAGCGGCAAGAGCCTCGTCCATGAGACCGTGGAGCTTCTGCCACTCAGCGGACTCCTTCCACGGGCAACGGGTCTGCATCCAGACGTTGTCGCCGTACCACCAGTTGAGCAGCAGGTCGGGGTCGGCGCCGAAGCAAGAAGGATCGCCAGGGGCAAGGAGGATATCGTAGGCCTCGCCGCCGTCGATGGCAGCGTAGGTAGCCGGCGAGGTATCGGTCTGGATGGTCACATCGAAGCCGAGAGCGTCGAGATCGTTCTTGACCTGGGCGGCCATGCCCTTAATCTGCTCGTTGTCGGTGGTGCGCAGGGTGATGGCACCCGGGGTGATGCCAGACTCCTCGATGAGCTTCTTAGCCTTCTTGGCGTCGGTCTTGTACACCGTGGAAGCCTCATGATAGTTGGTGAAGCTCTTGGGCAGGTAGCAGCTGGCAGCGGTGGCAAGGCCGGCGAAGGTGTTGCTGACCATCTTCTCGGTGTCGAGCGCATACATGACAGCCTGACGGACCTTGACGTTGTTCCAAGGCTCCTTGGCGACGTTGAACATGATGAAGCGGGTGCCGAAACCCTGAACGTTATCGATCTTGCAGCCGGCGCTCTCGAGCTGGTCGACGGCGTCAGCGGTAACGAGCTCCATAACGAGCGTGGAGCCCTCCTGCTGAGCGGTAACGCGAGCGGTGGGGTCGGTCAGGATGCTGTACTGGATCTTCTTATCCTCGGCAGCATACTCACCGTTGTACTCGGGGTTGGGAACCAAGGTGATCTCGGTATCGGAGATAGAGTCGTACATCCAGGGGCCGGAACCGATCGGCTGCTTGGCGCGATCCTCCTCGGTCTGGGTGGCCGGGGTAACGCGGACGATGGCCAGACGATCCTTGAGCAGGGAGAAGTTGGGGACCTTAGTCTTGACCGTCACGGTGCTGGCGTCCTTGGCCTCGATGGACTCGAAGGGCTGGAAGAACGGAGCATAGGTAGCGGAAGCGGCGCAAGCGGTGTAGGAGGCAACGACATCGTCAGCGGTGACCTCGGTGCCATCGGAGAACTTGGCGCCCTTGCGGATGGTGACCTCGAAAGTGGTGTCGTCCACAGACTTGGGATCGTCGGTGGCGAGCTCGTTGAAGGTGCTGTAGTCGTGGTAATCGATGCCGTAGAGGCCCTCGACGACGTGCCAGTTAGCACCCAGGCCCACAGCGGAGCCGGTGCTGGCGGGATCGAAGCTGGACGGAGCGTAAGCGGAACCAGCGGTGATCACGCCGCCGCCACGGTTGGCGGAATCGGTGGAGCCGGAAGCGGAACCCTCGTCGCTAGAGCTGCCACCGCAGCCAGTGAGACCAAGGCCGGCGACAGCAGCGACGCTGCCGGTGAGGCCGAGGAACGAACGCCTGGACATACCCTTGTTGATGATGGCCATGTCTTCTCCTATCAATAGAGAATCTTACTCGGGAGCACCTAGACTTGCCCCCGCGCAACTTGCGGACGATATATACCTTACCTACCGACGAACCCAACTGAGGTGCCGCGCTCGGCGACCGATACATACATACGCTTGAACGGTATTTACTACCGTTCACCGAATTCATTGACAAATGATTCGCCAGACAGTATGTATCGACGAGGTGAGATATCAGTCTTCGTCAACCCGCAGGATAGCAGGGTTGTTCACCATGACTAGTCAAACGTTTTAGCGTTAATAAAACCCGAAACCAGCATGCAATCATGGCGAAATAAATGGTTGAAAATCACGCAATCATGTATATCAGTAGTTTAGGCTCGTGTTTAGCTATCGGGATGGCCAGCCGCCGCCTCGGCGCGCTCGGCATTCCACGCAACGAGCGCCTCGTGGACCGCTTTGGCAACATCGGCAGGTATGCCGCGAACTTCCGCGATCTCTTGCTCGCTCGCCGCGCGCAAACGCTTCATCGAACCAAAATGGCGCATAAGGGCACGTTTTCTGGTGGGTCCCACGCCTGGAACGTCATCGAGTACCGAAACTGTCATGGCTTTATCGCGCAACTCACGATGGAATGTGATTGCAAAACGGTGCGATTCATCGCGCACCTGTTTAATTAGATAGAGCGACGCGGACCCGGTCGGCAGCACGACGGGAGTCTCGTCCCAAGGCACAAAAACTTCCTCATCGGCCTTTGCCAAGCCACAAACTGGTATATCGAGCCCAAGAGCTTCAAGTTGCTTGATCGCAGCGGTCAATTGCGGCTTACCGCCATCGACAACGAGCAAATCGGGGCGCGAGCCAAAGCGCTCGTCGGCCATGCGCTCGGGAGCATAGCGTCGTCCCAAAACCTCGGACATCGACACGAAGTCGTTTGCCTCGTCCAATTCGGCCTGAATTTTAAAACGACGGTACTGGCTCTTGTCGGCGCGCCCGTTGGTAAACACCACCATCGAGGCGACGGTAAAGGTTCCGTGCAGCGTCGAGATATCGAAGCACTCGATACGCATCGGCGGCGCCGGCAGCGCCAGCGCGCTTTCGAGCTCCAGGAGCGCTTGATTGGTGCGGTCGTCAGCGTACCCCGTTCGCATCATGTAGCGCATGAGGGCATGGCGCGCATTTTTGGATGCCATATCGAGCAAACGGTGCTTTTCGCCACGCTGCGGCCTATGGAGATGGCAGGAACGCTCGCGCTTGCCTGCAAGCCACTCCCCCAGCGCCTCCGCATCCTCAAGCTCGACAGAGAGGTTTATCTCAGCTGGAATATCAGCCGTCTCGTCGTAATAGCGCTTAAGAAAGCCCGATTGAAGTTCCTCTTCGTCGACATCCAAACCCTTATCGAGAATAAACTCGCAGGTTCGAACCGTTCGACCCTCACGCACGACAAAGACGCAAGCGGCGGAGATGGTCTCCTCGCGATAGAAACCGATGACATCGATATCGACACTGGAGGGAAAAACGACTTGCTGACGGTCGTCCAGACCCCTGATGACCTCCAAACGACGTTTGACGCGTGCCGCGCGCTCAAAGTCGAGCGCCTCGGCGGCATCCGTCATCTCGGAGGTCAGCTCATCGACGACATCCTTGCGATGGCCCGACAAAAAGCGCTCGACACGCTTGACGTTCTTGGCATAGTCTGCCGGGGAAATCGCGCCGACACACGCACCCGGGCCGCGCCCGACATGGTAGTCAAAGCAGGGACGCCCGTTTTGCGCGCAAATCATATTGACGATGTCTTCCTCGCCCTTGTGGGACTCAACGATACGGCGACAACGACGCCACTCCGCACAGGATGCGGAGCAGATGGGGATAACCTTGCGCAGCGTATCTATCGTCTCACGTGCCGCACGGCTATCGGTATAGGGTCCAAAATAGCGCGTTCCCGGCTTATGACGCTCACGCGTATATTTGATAGCGGGATACAGGTCGCCCTTTGTAATGGCGATAAAGGGGTAGCTCTTGTCATCCTTGAGGTCGACGTTAAAGTACGGATGGTACTGACCAATCAAATTGCGCTCGAGCACCAACGCCTCATGCTCGGTCTCCACCACGATATAGTCAAAGCTCGCCACCAGCTGCATCATCAGCGGAATCTTTTGACGCTCATCCTGCAGTGTCACGTATTGACGCATGCGGGCGCGTAGGTTTTTCGCCTTGCCCACGTAGATGACATCGCCCTTGGCATCCTTCCAAAGGTAGCATCCGGGCTGTGTGGGAACGCGCGAAACCTGCTCGGCAAGCGTTGGAATGTTGTCGTGACCGGCCACGCGCACCTACTTGCGTCGAAGCAGCGCCGAGACCTCGGGCATCTTAAGGACGACGGCAAGGCCAAAGGTAACAGCAAGCGAGACGACACCCGCAACGCAAACATAGCCAAGAGTAATCAGAATCGAGCCGCCAAGTGCCCCGACAAAGTGCTCAAGCGCCCACATGACGCCGGCGCCTGCGGCAGCACCCAGGCCACCGAGCAAAAGGCCAAAGAAACCGCCATGCAGGATAGATTTGACCTGAAGGCCACGCAGACGACGACGCAGCCACCACAGCGAACAGCCGACCAAGATCACGTAGTCGACAACATACGAAAGCGCGATTGCCGGCATACCGAAGCCCAGCACAACGCCAAACAGCAGAACCGAGCCGGCCTGGCCGATGGCAGAATACAGGCAATAGCGGCTATAGGGCTTCATGTCGAGCAAGGCAGAGAAGCTCTTCTGCATCAACACGACCACGCCGTAGAGCGGCAGCGAGAGCGCCAGGTAGACAAGGTACTCGGACACCAGCGTCACGCCGGACTCATCAAACTTGCCGGCACAGTAAATCATGTTGAGCGGACGTGCGAAGACAATCAGGTACAGCGCGAACGGAATCAGGAAGAACAGCATCTGGGCGACGCCACGCGAAATGCCCGTGCGAACGCTGTCGTAATCCTTCTCCTGTGCGTCGTGAGAGAGCTCGGTATAGAGCGCCGTCGAAAGCGAGGCGGCAATCAGCGCGTAGGGCAGCGTGTACCACAGGCGCGCATAGGCGATGACGGAAGGACCGGTCTCGGGCTGGACCACCAGCGCGGCAGCGTTGGTGATAGAAGTCGAGACAAACATGCACACCGTGGCGAGCAGCGTCGGGATACCGAGCGCAATCGTCTGGCGCAGCGCAGGGTCCTTAAAGTCGATATGGATATGGGGATGCACGCCGTGCTTGCCAAGCGCGGGGATCTGACATGCCATCTGAACAAAGACACCGAGGGTCGTACCGGCCGCAATCAAGATGATGCCGGCACGTTCGCCAAACTGTGCGGACACGGGCGCAAAACCCATAAAGCTCGCAATGACGATCACATTGTTGAGGACCGGGGCAAACGTCGACCAGAAATAGTCGCGGTGTGCGTTGAGAACGCCCGAGAACACCGAGCCCAAACCATAAAACAGAATCTGGATGGCAAAGAAACGGAACATGAACGCAGCGGTATCCATGCTGCCGCCGTCACCCGAAAGGAACGATTGTGTCCAGATAAAGCCCGGAGCGAACACGGTCCCCAGCAACGAAATGCCACCCAGCACCAAAAGCAGAATGCCGAGCAGGTTGCCCACGTACTCGTTCGAAGCCTCGCGACCCTGCTCACGCCTCACGCCCATGTACACGGGCAAAAACGCCGTCACGAGCATGCCGCCCATCACGAGTTCGTAGAGCATATTGGGCAGGTTGTTGGCGACCTGATAGGAGGACGAGAGTAGCGACATGCCGATAGCGGCCGCCATTGCCCACGTGCGGATAAAACCGGTGACGCGAGACACGATGGTCAGGATGGTCATAAGCCCGGCGGAACGACCAACCGTGGAGTAGTCCGACGAGCCCATGTCGTCAGTGTCATCTCGCGACGAAGAAGCTTCGGATGAGGGTGTCTGAGGCGCAGATTCTTTTGCAAAATGAGCTCCGCGCTTCAATTCTTCCTGCGGCATCGCTCAGTCCTCTCTCGTAATCGCGGCAACCGTCGCCCCGCAAAATGCAATTAAATCATCGGGTGCAAGCTCGAGCTGATAACCACGCTTGCCTCCCGAAATAAAAATGGTATCCCAAAGGACACATGTCTCATCAATGAGCGTCCGGTAGCGTTTTTTCATACCGACCGGGCTGCAGCCGCCGCGAACGTAGCCAGTCGCCGCAAGCAAATCCTTCACATGCATCATGGCCAAGGACTTCTCCCCCGCGGCACGCGCGGCGGACTTTAGATCGAGCTCGTCGGCAACAGGGATACAGCACACGACATAGTCGTTGGACGGTGTCACGCAGACCAAAGTCTTAAATCCTTGACCGGGCTCCTCGCCAAGCTGCTCCGAAATCGCGACCCCCAGGCCCACCGACTCATCACCATCGTCTTCGTACGTATGTAGAACATAGGAAATGCCGGCACTTTCCAGCTCGCGCATCGCATTGGTTTTTGGCGTCTTTACAGCCTTTGCCATGACATATCCTTTCTCTCGCATTCGGACGCAAGGATTAAGTATATGTCCAATTCGGCTGCATACGTCACTTCGGCACAGCAAGCGCCATCGAATCACAAGGAGTCGATGGCGCCCATAAACTGAATCGCCTATTTATTGAGCATCAAGTTGAGCCTGACGCTCCCGGTCACGCCTGAGCAACGGCGCCAAAAACTTGCCCGTATAACTCTGCGGACAGTCCGCAACCTGCTCCGGAGTGCCCGAAACCACGACGGTTCCGCCGCCGTTACCGCCCTCGGGACCCATATCGATCAGGCGGTCGGCAACCTTGATGACATCAAGGTTGTGCTCAATCACCAGCACCGTGTTGCCCGCATCGACCAAGCGCTGCAGCACATCGAGCAGCTGGCGGACGTCCTCAAAATGAAGACCGGTCGTCGGCTCGTCCAAAATATAGAACGTCTTGCCCGTCTGGCGTCGATGAAGCTCCTTGGCGAGCTTCACACGCTGCGCCTCGCCGCCCGAAAGCGCCGGCGTGGCGGGCTGGCCCAGGCTCACGTAGCCTAAGCCTACATCGTACAGCGTCTGGAGCTTGCGCTTAATCTGCGGGATACTCCCAAAGAAGGCCAACGCCTCGGTGACGCTCATGTCGAGCACGTCCGAGATGGTCTTGCCACGGTAGGTGACCTCGAGTGTCTCGCGGTTGTAGCGTTTACCGCCGCAAACTTCGCAGGGAACGTAGATATCGGGAAGGAAGTGCATCTCGATCTTGATCTGCCCGTCGCCCTTGCACGCCTCGCAGCGCCCGCCACTCACATTAAAGGAGAAACGACCCGGCGAGTAGCCGCGCG
>CAJJYO010000050.1 GCA_905197385.1 uncultured Collinsella sp. | reverse complement strand
GCTCGGCAACCATGCGCGACAGCGTTGCGACGGAAAGCTCACCCGCCTCAAGAAACTCCTCGAGCGCCGCCTCGTCCAACGCAGCAGCGTCCTCCTGAACGGTGCCGCCCGCCAACAATTCGTTGGCATCCAGGCAGCCTTCGGAAAGACGCTGCCCAAGCTGTGCCAGCAAAACATCGCAGCCGGGATTCTCCAAATCGATTTTGTTGATATAGACGAACGTCGGGATGTCATAGCGCGCAAGCAGGCGCCACAGGGTTTCGGTGTGCCCCTGCACGCCGTCGTTGGCACCCACAACCAAAATCGCATAGTCGAGCGCGCGCAGCGTGCGCTCCGCCTCGGCCGAAAAATCGACATGCCCCGGTGCATCCACGAGCATGACGTGGGTATCGCCATGGTCGAGCACGGCCTGCGACGAGAAAATCGTGATGCCACGCTCGCGCTCGATCTCGTTCGTATCCAGATGCGAATCGCCATCGTCCACGCGGCCGCGCTTGCGAATACGGCCTGCGTTAAACAGCATGGCCTCGGCCAACGTGGTCTTGCCGGCATCGACATGCGCCAAGATTCCAACGACCGCTTGCTTCGACATGGCTCTCCTCTTATATACAAGCCCGTCACACGCGGCAACAGGCATCCTCGTTCCACACTGGATGATACAATTTACGGGCCGGCGGGCGAAGCGGGCCCTATCCCCCGACCGAGCTCATCGCCCCGCGTTGCCGCGCGGCGATTTTCGTAGGTTCGCGCCTTGCGAAAGCCGGCTTTCAAAACAGCGCAGCGAACGAAAATGGCCCCACCCGGAGCCATTTTCGTTCGTGCAAATTGTTGATACGCGTCCCCGCTCTTATGTCTCGCGCAGCCAATCAAACGCGACGCGCGGCGTACCGTCCGACACATACACGATGCCGGCGCGCTTAAACCCGGCCTTGAGGCTCGCACCCTGCATGGGCAGGTTGTCCTGATGCGTGTCGATGCGCAGGTGATCGGCACGCTCCTTGGCAAAGGCAAACATCGCAGCCGCGATACCGTGCACGGTGCCATCGGACGCTACACGGTGCAGCACAGCATACGAAGTGTCACTGCGCCATTGCCCGTCCTCAATGACGCCATAGCACTCGTCCGGACCCGGTAAAAAGGCAAACGTCGCCACCACGCGACCGTCGACTTCGCACACGTAACTACCACCAGCGGCAATATCGGCAGCCAGTTGCTCGGCCGAAGGCGTGCCCTCGGGCCACTGCGTGGCGTTGCCATGCGCGCGCATAAAGGCGCGGGCGGCGTCATAGATGACCATGACGGCGGGAATGTCGGTATCGAGGGTTTTTCTGATCATCACGCGGCGACCTCACGTTTATTGGTATCACTTTGGTTGAGCAATGATACCAGCGTTTGGAGAGAGGCGCGAAGCAGATGGGAAGCAAAAAGCGAGCCGCCTGGTCAAAGGCCAAAAGCGAGTTTTTGGGCGCTGCTACGGGCGGCGATATGAGCGACCTGTTTGCGCGCGAGGATGAGCGCCGCGACGCCCTGGACGCCGAGCGCGATGAGGCTTGGCGCTACAAGTCGTGCGAGCGCAAAAACCGTTACGACACGCGCGCCGAGGCCGAGGCAGTTATGGCCGACTGCGAAAACCGCGGGCGGCGTGGTTTGGCCTGCTACAAATGCGAATACTGCGGTGGATGGCACCTGACGTCGCACCCATGGAAATAGACGCCGCATCGGCACGGCGCTAGCGAAGCGCCGGTAATCGCACGCAAGTTACGGGCGCGACGGCACTAAAACATCGTAACGAACTGCCTTGCCCGCAAGTTGATAGCTCGGCTTAACGCCGGCAAGCAGCGGCCCCTTCACCGGTCGCTTGATAACCACCTTGCGCGGATGCACCGCAAGCGCAGCTTCGACCAGCGTCTCCTCATCGGCGCACGGCTGTTCCAGATGATGTAGGAGCTGGAACTTCTTTTTGACCGCCGCACTTTTAGTACGCTCGGGAAACATGGGGTCCAGATACACCACGTCGGGAGCCGCGAGCTCGCCCTGCCCGATCAGCTCAGCTGTATGGCGAAGGCCGGTAATACTGTCCTCGCCCGCATGTAAGCGCATGCGCGCCACGGCTGTCGCAAGCGCCGGATCATCTGCCGCGCGATCCAAGGCGTCCTTGAGGAGTGCCGCGATCACGCAATCCTGCTCATACAGATCGACGGTAAAGCCCGCGGCCGCCAACAGCAGCGAATCCTCGCCAAAGCCTGCCGTGGCATCAATCGCCCATGGGCACTCGACGCCTTTTGCGCGCGCAGCCTTTACCAGCAGCTCTTGCTGCAAACGGCCCTGCTTGAGCCGCGGATGCATGCGGGTGAAATCGGCGCGCAGCTCCATCGTGCCGTCGGTGAGCGTGAGTCCCTCGGACTTCCCGGCCAGCTCAAGCCCCGCGGCCCGAGCAGCAGAAAAGGGATCGAAGACGCCCATGGACACTCCTTAACAAGCAAAACGAATACGTGAGCGCCGTTTATGCCAGCACCCAACCGTCCGCTATTGTCCCACATGCGACATGGTCCACAGCATCCCAATGCAAAGCACCGCCATCAATCCCGTGCACACGGCAGCGATCACGGAATCACTCATGCGCCTTCCCAACGACCGCGGCTCACGCACTTGCCCTGCTCCGTACATCATGGCTTCTCCTTCGGTCCAGCTCTTACCATGGCCCCATCATCGCAGCGCCGCGCATACGCTGCCATCGATTTGACTTACGCCCAGCTTTCTTTTTTGAAAGGTTGGACCGTGCGGGCAAGAGACGCTTTCAAACGCATGCATCGCCGCGTTGAACTACAATGTGCTTCACCATATGTGCAGTACATTGGGTGCGCCAAGTTGGCGTACTCGTATCGAAAGGACCAGCCATGAGCTTCACTCGCAAGACTCTCAAAATCCTTGCTCTCATCTACTTTGTTTTGGGCATCGCCAGCCTCGTCACCGCCGGCGTCGGTATCGCCACGGGCGGTCTCGATTCCACGTACGGTTCGTACGCCACGCTCGCAGCGGTCGTGCTTATCGCCAAGGGTCTCGTCGACCTTGCCGCAGGCGTCGCCGGTATCAAGGGCGCCAACAAGCCTTCGCAGGTGGACGGCGCGTTTAAGCTCGGTATTGTTGCCGCGGTCGCCACGCTTGCCCAAGCGGTGCTCACGCTTCCCGCGTTTGGCGGCGACGCCATCAACTTTGGCGCCTTTGTCATCGTGGTGTACGACCTGTTCTTTGTTCAGCAGGCACACGCCGTTAAGGCCGAGAACAAGGACCGCCTGTAAGCGCCCGCTTCTCATAACCTCTGTTTCAGCCAAGCAACTAAAAAGGGCCGATTGCGCATCTCCGCGGTCGACCCTTTACGTTTTCCCAGATAAAACCTGCCAAAATAAATCTGTCCCTTTTTGGTAGGTTAGTGGCGGTACTCGGCGATGATGAAGTCGATGTCGGTTTGAAGGGTGTCCAAATTTGCCAGGCGTTCTTTGTCGGAAGGGCGCGTACGGTAGTAGTACGGCGTCATCTGGAACACTGCCTCGATGTCGGCCTGGGTCTGAAGCGTAATATTCGCAGACACCCGCTGCGTTCCGACCAACTCGAGCTCGGTGGTCTTCGGCAGCTTCTCATCGTTAAGGTACGGCGTGTCGTAGAGCACCTCTTTGAGCCCAAACAGATGACGGGCGCCCGGCACCACGGTGTAGAGCGAGCCCTCGGGCGCCAGCACGCGAGCAAACTCGCGCTCGTTAAAGGGGGCAAAGAGCTCGGTCACCATATCGAAGGCGCCATCGGCCACGGGGATATCCTTCATGTTGGCCACAAAATAGGTCGCATCGCCGCGCTTGGCGGCCAGGCGCACCATCTCTTTGCCCAGGTCAAAGCCGTAAGCATCCACGCCCGAAACCGCGCCCATGGCACTGGTGTAGTAGCCCTCGCCGCAGCAAATATCGAACAACGTCATGGGGCCGTTCGTTGACGCGGCACGGCCAGACACCCGCTCGCGCACCAGCTCAACCATCGCATCGCGCAACGGCGCGTAGTATCCGCGGTTCAGAAAGTCACGACGGCTACGCGCCTGCGACTTGGGATCGCCCATGGAGTCGCCGCTCTTGGATGAGCGCAGCAGATATAGATAGCCCTCGCGCGCACGGTCAAACCGGTGTCCGCCCGCGCATGCAGCACCGCGCTCATCGTCCACCAACGGTTCATGGCAAACGGGACACAACAACATGGCAACTCCTTAGCGCGGACTACACAACGCCCACCATTGTCGCACGCCTTCCCCACCTAGTCATTGGGGACGTTCTTGAATGACTAGTTAGAAGAGATAAGGAGTGTCCCCAGCTGCCGACAGAAAAGGAACGTCCCTAAGTGCCGACTGGTTGCATTAGGAGTATCATCGTCTGCGCAAATGAGCACGAAAGAGCATATTAGAGATTGAGAGCGTATGGCTGATACCGTATCTAAGCACATTGACATGACCACCGGCTCGCTGTGGCGCAATATTCCCCTGTTCGCCTTCCCCGTGGCCGCCACGAGCATCTTGGAGCAGCTGTCGAACCTCATCGCCACGGTCATCATCGGTAACTTCTCGGGCGACCAGGGAACCCTCGCCATGGCGGCGGTCGGCTCCAATGTTCCGCTTACCAGTCTTATGCTCAACCTGTTTATTGGCATGTCGCTTGGCTCCAACGTGGTCATCGCCAACGCTATCGGCCGCAACGATCAGAACATGGTCAAACGCGCCGTCCATACCTCGATTCTCATGGCACTCGTGGGCTTTGTCGTCATCGCGCTGGGCGAAATCTTTGCCGAGCCCATGCTCGCCGCGCTCAACGTTCCCGCCGAAACCATGCCGCTCGCTTCGCTCTACCTGCGCGTCTTTTTGCTCAGCATGCCCTCGATTTTGCTCTACAACTTTGAGGCCGCGATCTTCCGCTCCGTCGGCATCACCCGCATGCCGCTGCAGGCACTTGCCGTGTCCACCGTCCTCAACATTGGCCTGGACCTCATCTTTGTCCCTGTGCTCCACTGGGGCGTCGCGGGCGTCGCCATCGCCACCGCCATCGCCTACACCGTCAGCGCCGCCACGCTCTTTATCCGCCTGCTCAAGACCGACTCCGTCGTCCGCGTCACCCCGCGCGACTTGGCTATCGACCCCGTCGCCCTCAAGCGCATCGTCAAGATCGGCCTGCCCGCCGGCATCCAAAGCGCCGTCTTTGCCGTCGCCAACATCATCATCCAGTCTGCCATCAACAGCCTGGGCACCGAGGTCATGGCGGCATCGAGCGCCGCCATGAGTCTAGAGTATGTGTGCTACAACCTGCTCAACAGCTTTAGCCAGGCTTGCACCACCTTTGTGGGACAAAACCACGGTGCCCGCCAGATCGACCGCTGCACCAAGACGCTCAAGGTCTGCCTGGTCGAAGGCGGCATCGTTGCACTCACCACGATTATCGTTATTGTCGGTCTGGGGCGCGAGATCTTGTCGCTGTTCAACAGCGATCCCAACATCGTCTCGATCGGCTATATCCGCGTGTGCTCGATTTTCCCGGCGTACGCCTTTAGCATGTTCTACGAAAACATGTCAGGCTACCTGCGCGGCTTTGGTATCTCACTCACACCCGCCCTCATCACCATGATCTGCGTCTGCGGCATCCGCTTCTATTGGGTGTTCTGCGTGTTCCCGCACTTCCGCACCTTTGCGAACATCATGATGGTCTACCCCATCAGCCTGGGTACCACGGCGTTCTTTATGGTCGTGGCGGTGCTACTCTGCCACCCGGCACGCACCTATCGCGCCACCCAAGCCAAAGCGACAGCCCGCTAAACACCGCGCTCAACACCGCGCCAGTCATTAATTGACAATATGCGAGCTCATATAGTCGATAAAGCGCCTCGTGGCGATGGGCATGGTGTCCCAGCTGCGCCATGCGGCCACCACGTCACGCGAGGGGGCATGCACGATGGGCCGCACACAAATATCGGCTCGCATGCCCTCCACAGTACGACGGTAGAGCATGCTCACGCCCAGGCCCTCCTCCACCATCGCCATGATGGTGTAGTCGTCGGTCACCTCACTCGTCACGTGCGGCGACAGCCCATGCGCCGCGAATGCATCGAGCACCAGGCTCTGTTCGCCCTCATCCAGTAGCACAAACGGCTCGGACGCCAGGTCGGCAAGTGTCACCTTTTCCTTTGCCGTCAGCGGATGCGCGGCCGGCAACAATGCTACCAACTCGTCGTGATAGACCACGCGCTTCTCGAGCCCCTCGGTAAATCCGCGCGCCGTAAAACAAAAATCAACCACGCCATCGTGTACCCATTGAGCGTTGCGCGTGTAATCGCCCTGCTTGAGGGTAAAGCGTACGCCCGGGTGCAGGGCCCCAAAGTCGCGGATCACACGCGGCAGCACGGTGCGACTCACGTTGGTAAACGTCGCGATGCGAATATCGGTCGACGAAAGCCCCAGCAGCTCCTGGCGCTTGCCCTCGAGCTCGGCCTCGGCGGTCACGATCTGGCGCAGGTACGGCAGATATTGCTTACCGTCGCGCGTAAGTGAAACGCCCTGCTTTCCGCGCTCGATAATCGTGGTGCCCAGCTCGCGCTCGAGTGCCTTGACGGCTTGGCTCACCGCACTTTGCGTATAGCCCAGCTCGTCCGCCGCGCCCTTAAGACTGCCGCAATCGACCACCATACATACAATCTGATACCGCGATGCCATCGTGCCTCCACATCGATGTAGCTGTAAAACGTTTTGCCAGGACTTTTCCCGCCAACATTAGCATTTCTTAATCATACTGAAGATACATTCGCTTTACTACATCCACATCTGGGAGCAGAATCCTTTTTGCGAAACCGTTCTGTAACAAAAGGAGTCCCATGGATCGCAAAAAAGCAATCGCGCTCTCATTTTCTGTTCCCGTCGCATGGGGCTTTTCGTACCCCCTCATGAAGATCGGCATGGACAGCATGAACGCCACGAGCATCGTCGCGCTACGCTGCATCATCGCCTTTGTGGTCTGCCTGTTGCTCTTCCACAAGCACGCGTTGCGCATTAACCGCGACCTTATGGTCCGTGCCGCCATCATCGGCGCCATTATGGCAACCGAGCTCACCTGCATGTGCCTGGGCTCCAGCCTCACCTCCGCCTCCACCGCCGGCTTTTTGCAGAGCCTGACAGTCGTAATCGTGCCGTTTGCCAACGCAGCCCTGCTGCGTCGCGCCCCCGAGCGCAAAGTGCTCGTCGGCACCGCCATCGTCACCTGCGGTATGTTGCTGCTCTCGGGCGCCGATTTCACCAGCCTGAACCCGGGCGCGCTCATCATGCTGCTCTCCGCCTTTGTCTATGCCGGCCATATCATTGTGGCGAAGCGCTTTGTCGAAGAAGTCGATCCGCTGGCTCTGGGCGTTTGGCAGCTGGGCTTCGGCGGCTTGTTCTCGGGCATCGCCGCATGCGTCTTTGGCGGTTTCACACTTCCCAGTACGCCCAGCGAGATCGTGGTCGTCGTCGCGCTCGCACTCATCTGCTCTGCCTACGGCTTTATCACCCAGACGCTCGTGCAGCCCCACGTACCCGCCGAGACCACCGGCTTCGCCTTCTCGCTTGAGCCGGTCTGCTCCGCTGTCTTTTCGTTCTTCTTGGTTGGCGAGGTCCTGAGCCCCATCGCCTTCTTTGGCGCCGCCCTCATCCTAACCGGCGTCATGGTGGCAACCGTCGAGCTTCCGCGCCTCCGCGCACATGAACAGGCTCGCATGGCAGGAGCGCCCGAGCACGTCTCGTAGACCCCGCTCTTCATACAGCCGTGGCATAAAGGCAACCGGTGCGCCTTTACAATAGATGCCAACAGAGCATCTGCCATAAAGGAGCCCCATGGACACCGCGACCCGCGACCGCAACATAGCAACTTGGTTGGGCGATGCGCCGCAGCCGGTACGTGACACTACGAACCAGCTGCTCGAGCGCATCGCCCTCTTGCGTGCCGAACAGACCATCTACCCGGCACAAGACGACATCCTCAATGCCCTCGCCTACACGCCGGCCGACCAGGTCAAGGTTGTCATCTTAGGTCAAGACCCCTATCACGGATCCAACCAGGCCATGGGGCTGTCGTTCTCGGTCCCCGCAACGCAAACCAAGTTGCCGCCGAGCCTGCGCAACATCTATAAGGAACTCAAAGCCGATCTGGGCTGCCCTATTCCCGCCACGGGAGATCTAACTCCATGGGCACAACAGGGCGTCCTGCTCCTCAACACTACGCTCACCGTGCGCGAGCATGCCGCCAACTCGCACGCCAAACTGGGCTGGAGCACGCTCACCGACTACGTTATCGAACGCTGCTGCCAGCTGCCCCAGTCGGTCGTCTTTTTGGCATGGGGTCGCTTTGCCCAGCAGATGGTTGAAGGCAAGCTCGCCGCAACCGGCGCGGGCAAGGCAACCGGCAAGTTCTGCCTGGCCTCTACGCACCCCTCGCCGCTTTCGGCCAACCGTGCCACAGCAGAACTCCCCGCCTTTATGGGGTCGCGTCCCTTCTCGGCAGCCAATCAGCTACTCGAACAGCACGGCTCGACCCCCGTCAACTGGACTTGCCTCGGCTAAAAGTCGATACATCAAAAATGCGCCCGACGGCTTTCCATCGGGCGCATTTCCTATTCGGGCCAAATAAATTGTGTGCGGCCGGCCTCGCCGCCATCGATTAGCAGACTCTGCCCGGTCATAAACCGGTTGGTCACGCCCACAAAGTAGATCCACTCGGCGATCTCTTGGGCGGTGGCCCAGCGCTTAAGCGGCGTGAGCTCCATAATCTGGTTCCACAGGTGTTCGTCTTCCATCACGCAACGGTTGAGCGGCGTGATAACGCCGCCCGGGTCCACACTGTTGGCAATGGCCTGCGGTGCCAGGCGGTTTGCAAGGTTCTTGGTGTAGGCGATAACGCCGCCCTTGCTGGCAGCATAGGCAGGAAACTCCGATCCCGTATGCCCGCTCGCCGACCCCACATTGACCACGGATTTGATAGCCGGCGCCGGCTTGGCGGCAAGCCCCTCCCCCGCAAAG
>CAJJYO010000049.1 GCA_905197385.1 uncultured Collinsella sp. | reverse complement strand
GCTGGCATCGGCCTTGGCTGCCAGCAGGTGCTCGCGGACAGCGCCAAGCTCGGGAACCAGGCGCGGCGGAAGAATAGCCAGGCCCATGACCTCGATCAGGCCGATGTTCTCCTTTTTAATATGGTGATACTCGGCATGCGGGTGGAACACACCCAGCGGATGCTCGTCGGTCGTGATGTTGCAGCGAAGCGCAAGATAGGCCTCGTAGATCTCGCCGCCGGCGTTGCCGCGGGAGTCGACGCGGCGGATGACGGGCGTCACGGTGTTGTGCGCTACGCCGTCGGCTGTGCGCGCGATGACGCCCACCGACTCATCGGTCCACTCGCGCCAGGCGAGGATAATCTTCTCGGCAGCATCGAGCAGCTGAGCGCGGTCATGCGAGCGCAGGCGCAGCACCGAGAGCGGCCATTGCAGCACAGTGCCGGTGACCTGGTCAATGCCGGGCACGCTGAACTGCGAGACCTCGGCGGCGTGCATCATGGGGAACTCGTGCGCGCCACCCTGGAAGTGGTCGTGCGACAGAATCGAGCCGCCCACGATGGGCAGATCGGCATTGGAGCCAATGAAGTAGTGCGGGAACAGGTCGACAAAGTCGAGCAGGCAGGTCAGACCCTTGCGGTCGACGTGCATCGGACGATGCTCGGAGCTCATGGCAATGCAGTGCTCGTTAAAGTACGCATACGGGCTGTACTGGAAGCCCCAGCGCTCGCCGTCGAGCTGGATGGGGATAACGCGCAGATTCTGGCGGGCGGGGTGAGCGCCGCCGTCGGCTGCGGCGGAGCGTCCGGGATAGCCCTCGTTTTCGATGCAGAGCTGGCAGGCGGGATACTTCTCGCCCGTGTTTTTGGCGGCGCCGGCCGCGGCGATATCGCGCGGGTCCTTTTCGGGCTTTGACAGGTTGATAGTGATCTCCAGATCACCCCAGTTGGTGGGGGTGCTCCATTTGATGTTGCGCGCGATGGCGGCACGGCGCACGTAGCCGGCGTCGCAGCACAGGCCGTAGAACCAGTCGGTCGCGGCGCGGGGCTCGTTGACGCCCATACGTCCGTTGAACTCCTCGTTTACAACCGAAGGCCTCGGCATGAGCGCGCCCATGATGCGCATGGCGATGCGGTCGCGGCCCGATGCCGTGTCCTCGGCGGCACCGTTGGCAACGGCAGCCTCGGCAAGCGCGGCAAGCGTGCCTCCAAGGTCAAAGTCGGGCAGGGTATCGGGGTGCAAGAGCGAGAGTTTTTCGACCTGGAGCGCCCAGGCCATGTCGAGTGCGGGGCCCGTGGCGCCGATGCACTCCAAAATGGTGTTGTATGCCCAGATGCGATCGTCCTGGCCGATCATCGATCGGTGGATAGCGTACTCGATCAGGTTCTGCGCGGCCTCGCGCACGTCGGTCATTACAGCCATGCCGCGTAAGCCCCCTTGTCAGAAATCGCGTAGTGGCGGGCAGAGCCCTCGCCCAGCCAGCCGTTCATCTTGGCAATGAAGGTGTCGACCAGATCGAGCGGCACGAAGGCCTGGATGGTACCGCCGAAGCCGCCACCGTGGATGCGGACGGCGCCGCGGCCGTCGAGCACGTGCTCGGCCAGCGCCAGGGCATACATGGAAGGCTGCTCGGAGCCCAGCTTGGCAACGACATTCTGCAGGTACATGGCAGAGCTGGCGCCGGACTCGCGCGTCAGGACCAGGAACTGATCGATGTCGCCGGCGTTCAGGGCTTCCCAGCGCTTATCGACCAGGCCGTTCTCGTACCAGTAGTGAACGGCGCGCAGGCAGGCGCGGTCGCCCAGCTTGGCGCGCAGCTCGGGGAGCTTGGCGTCAAAGTCGGCAACATCGACCTCGCACAGGCGTTCCTTGCCAAACTCGGCGGCGACGTCCTGCATCTCGCGCGGAACGGCGGCGTAGTCGTCGGTGGCTGCCACGTGATCGGCACCGACCTTAACGAGCACGAGCGCATAGCCGTGATCCTCAAAGTTGAGCTCGAGCTTCTGGGTTTTAGGCTGAGCCTGATCCTCAAAGTCCATGTAGGCAAGGCCGCCCAGGCACACAGCGGCCTGGTCCATCAGACCGCAGGGCTTGCCATAGTAGTTGTTCTCGGTGCGCTGGCTCATCTGGGCGAGCGCGACGGGCTCGATGGCGGGTGCGCCCCAGAGCGTCTCCATGGCGCGACCGTATGCCGCCTCGACGGCAGCGGAGCTCGAAAGGCCGCCGCCCGAGGGGACGGAGCAGGTGAAGGCGAAGTCAAAGCCCTGGGGCTCAACGCCAAGAGCTGCAATCTCGTGGGCCATACCGCGGACGAGGCTTGCGGAGGTGCCCTTCTCGGACTCCTGAACATCTAGCGTATCGAGTGTGATCTCAAAGGTGGGATAGCCCTCGTCGGCTACGCGAACCTTGTTGGAGTCGGTTGCCACGGCGATGCCGTCAACGGCGACATCAAGCGAGCCGGCGATAACGTGGCCGCCCTCGTGGTCGGTGTGGTTGCCACTGATCTCGGAACGGCCGGGCGCGTGCACATAGAGCACCTGGCGGTCGCCGATGGGGCCAAACTCCTCCTCGAACAGCTTGGTGAGCGTGGCGAATGTCTTTTCGTCGGGGGTGGTCATGGGAGTCCTTTCCTTGGTGCGCACGGGCGAGTTTTGCGTCGTTATGAGTACGTTAACAACTTGAAGCGGCGTGAACCAAGTGTTCACGATACCGCACGTTACGGGCTATGTTAACGTACTCATAACACAACGCTTGTCACTTTTTGAGAATCTGGTAATCGGTAGAAATACAGCCGTGAACGGTACTGCTGTATGGACTTATAAAGCAGAAGAGTTGCGGATTGAAAAAGTAGAGTACGTTAACATGCGTCCGACGATAGCGGGCTTCGGCGCGGGGTGTGTTTCTGCCCGGGCCGGCATGCACGCTATTCAGATCTCGCAAGGGTGAAGGTGATCCTGTGGCAAGGCGCCCGTCCAACGATACAGGTACGCGTCCGGTCTCCATGGCCGACGTCGCCCGCGCTGCTGGCGTTTCGCAGCAGACGGTTTCGCGCGTCGCCAACGGTTTGCCCAACGTTAACGAGCAGACGCGCCAGCGTGTGCAGGCCGCTATGCAAGAGCTCGGCTTTCGTCCGAGTTATGCCGGTCGCTCGCTGCGCGACGGTCGCTACCATTCGGTCGGCCTGTGCGTCAACGATGTCACCAAGTTTGGCAACCTCTCAATGATCGACGGCATCGCCAGTGCTGCTCGCGAGCATAATTGCGCTATCACGCTGGTCGAGATGTCCAAGACCGAGGAGTTTTCGCTTGCCGAGGCCACGCGTCGTATGGCCGCATTGCCGGTGGACGGCATCATCATCGGCATGAGCCGCATGGCGCCCGATTTCGAGACGTTTGATCCACTGCCGGGCATTGGCACGGTTATCGTTACCATGTACGCGCACCCGCGGGTGACCACGGTCGACTCCGATCATTACGGCTGCTCGCTATTGCTTATGGATCACCTGTTTGAGCTGGGGCACGAGCAGATTCGCTATATTGGCGGCCCGTCGTTCTCGGTCGACGAGCAATTTCGTCGCGCCGGTTGGCAGGATGCACTCGAGCGTAAACACATCGAGCCGGCAGAGCCGCTCGAGGGCGACTGGTCTGCCAACAGCGGCTACGAGGCCGGCAGGTACCTGGCCGAGCACGATCGCACCATGACGGCGATCTATGCGGCAAACGATCAGATGGCAAATGGCGCGATTGCCGCGCTGCGTGATAGCGGCCTGCGCGTGCCCGAGGACGTGAGCGTGGTGGGCGTCGATGATTCGCTCGATGATTTTGTAGCACACAACGAGCTTACGACCGTGCGATTCGATCTACATCAGCGCGGACGCGAGGTGTTTGAGCATGCGGTTCCCGAGGCGGGTACGGCGGGCAAAACCGTTGCCATTCGTATTCCCGGCCAGCTTATCGTTCGACATACCACGGCAGCTCCGCGCGCATAGTTTGTGCAGGTCAACGGCAGTATATTCCGCCTCAATTACAATCGGTAAGGATGCTGACGGATAGCCGTGGCTATGAAGGCGAGTGTTATGATAGACGGGTTCTTTTGTCTATCTAGGAGGCTTTGCCTGATGGAGATCACCAAGGATATCCGCTACATCGGTGTCGACGATCACGACATTGACCTGTTCGAGGGCCAGTACGACGTGTCCGAGAACGGTATGGCATACAACAGCTACGTTATCTTGGGCGATAAAATCGCCGTCGCCGATTCGGTCGACGCCGGCTTTGTCGACGAATGGCTCGGCAACCTCGAGGCCGCGCTTGACGGCCGTACGCCCGACTACCTGGTCGTCCATCACATGGAGCCCGATCACTCCGCCGGCATCGCCGCCTTTATGGAGCGCTACCCCCAGGCCCAGATTGTGGCTAGCATGGGCGCCTTCCGCATGATGGTCAACTACTTTGGCACCGACTACCCCGAGCGCAAGATGGTCGTCAAAGAGGGCGACGTGCTCGACCTGGGTGGCCACAGCCTGACCTTTATCGGCGCCCCCAACGTTCACTGGCCTGAGGTGATCTTCTCCTACGAGTCCACCGACAAGGTGCTCTTTAGTGCCGACGGCTTTGGCAAGTTTGGCGCCAACGACATCGAGGATCCGGAAGGGTGGGCTTGCGAGGCTCGCCGCTACTACTTTGGCATCGTCGGTAAGTTCGGCAAGTTCGTGCAGGCCGTGCTCAAGAAGGCCGCCGACCTGGACATCCAGATCATCTGCCCGCTCCACGGCCCCGTACTGACCGAGAATCTGGGCTATTACCTCGATACCTATAACACCTGGTCGAGCTATCAGCCCGAGGACGAGGGTATCACGATTGCCTATGCGAGCGTGTACGGGCATCTGAAGGCTGCCGTCGAGGAGCTCGCATCTGCGCTTGAGGCTCGCGGCCAGAAGGTCTCCGTCTTTGACCTGGCTCGCGACGACATGGCCGAGGCCGTTGAGGATGCGTTCCGCTACGACCGTCTGGTGCTCGCCTCCATTACCTATCAGGGCGAGATCTTCCCGTGCATGAGCACCTTTATCCACACGCTCGCCGAGCATGCCTACCAGAACCGCACCGTGGCGCTTGTCGAGTCCGGTTCCTGGGCGCCCGCAGCTGCCAAGGTTATGACCAAGGAGCTCGAGGGCATGAAGGACATCACCCTGACGCAGAACAAGGTGACTGTGCTGGGCTCGCTCAACGACGCCTCGCGCGCCCAGATCGAGGCCCTCGCCGACGAGCTCTCCAAGTAGCGACACGTTCACTTTTGGCGCTCAACTATCACAACCACCACAAAGGGGGCAGGCACCTTTGTGGTGGTTTTTGTTTAAGCGCCGGCGATGATGAGGGCTGGACGTGCGCTGTCGGTGGCCTTGGCGATTGAGGTGGCGACGGCATGATCGGGGTCACGGTCCATCACGATGGCGTCGACATCGGTCAGCTCGGCAAAACGGTACATGCCACGTCCGTTGACCTTACTGGCGTCCATGAGGGCGACGCTTTGATGGGCCGCGGCGATCATAGCCGTTTTGGTCTCGGCCATCTGGGGAAAGTCGGTCGTAAAGCCGCAGCTGGAGACAAAGGCGCCGGGGCACATGACGGCCAGATCGGCATGGACCATTTGAAGCGCCTGCATAGTGAGCGGTCCGTACAAATAACGATGGCCTTTGCGCAGCGCCCCGCCCAGCATGACGACATCGACCGAGGGCATGCTCTCGTCGATGTAATCGGCAATGGTAATGTCTGCCGTGATGACGGTGATGCCGTCGCGCTGGTCGAGGAGCCGGACGAACTCGAGCGCCGTGGTGCCCGAGTCGACGAGCAGCGTGTCGCCGTCATTGACGAGCTCGATGGCGCTTTGCGCGATGGCCTGCTTGGCAGCGACGTTGACATTGATGCGGCGATCCTGCGTGGAGACGGTCAGGCGTTTGTGGAGCGAGACGGCACCGCCGTGCGTGCGGCGAAGCTTGCCTGCTTCGGCGAGCGCGTCCAGGTCGGCGCGGGCGGTGACGGAGGACACGCCAAAGGTCTGGGCGATTTCTGCTACCTGCACCGAGGCATTATGCTCGAGCATTTCCATGATGGCGGCACGACGCGCATCGGCGAAGGCTCGGGTTGTTGCGTGGGCCATAGCTGCTCCATTCTCGGCAAAATTTGCAGGAATTGTGTTGACTCTATTTTCGTTCATTTTCTTTTTGAGTAAGAAAACACCTTTCGATTACTTATCTTTTCTATAAAAGAAAGACGCTGAACGCCTAAAATTCAATATCGAACATGTCCACTCTGCTCAAATTCCTTCCGTTTACTTTTCAAAAACGACTGTATTGACCTGCATGGGCTCAATATCTCGCGCGTGTAAAGCCGCTGAATTTCATACAATGAGCGCAGTAAAACGCAAGGTAAAACGCCTTGTGAACAACTACGCCCGATGTCCAGATGCGGGCGAGGGAGAGGAGCAAACGCTCATGGCACTTGTTACCACCGAAAAGATGCTCAAGGACGCTCAGGCCGGCCACTACGCCGTCGGCGCGTTCAACGTCGAGAACCTCGAGTTTGTTATGGCCGTTCTGGCCGCTGCCGAGGAGACCAAGTCCCCCGTCATCATGCAGACCACCCCGGGCACCATCAAGACCGCTGGTCTGGACTACTTCTACGGCATGGTCAAGGCTGCCGCCGAGCGCGCTTCCGTGCCCGTCGCTCTGCACCTCGATCACGGCGATGGCTATGACCGCTGCATGCAGGCTTTCCGCACGGGCTACACCTCTGTCATGATCGACGGCTCGCACGAGTCCTTCGAGGACAACATCGCTCTGACCAAGTCCGTCGCCGACGCTGGCCGCGCCATGGGCGTGCCCGTCGAGGCTGAGCTTGGTAAGGTTGGCGGCAAGGAGGACGACGGTCCCGCGGTTGAGGGCGAGAGCCCCTACACCGATCCGGCCGAGGCCAAGGAGTTCGTCGAGCGCACTGGCTGCACCTCTCTCGCTATTGGCGTTGGCACCAGCCACGGTGTGTACACGAGCGATCCGCACATCGAGCAGTCCGTGGTCAAGGCCATCCGCGACGCCGTCGACGTGCCGCTGGTTCTGCACGGCACCTCCGGTGTGCCCGATGAGCAGGTTGCCGAGGCTGTGAAGAACGGCATCTGCAAGGTTAACTACGCTACCGAGTTGCGTCAGGCCTACACCAAGGGCTTCATGGCCTACATGGCCGAGAACCCCGCCTGCTTCGATCCCAAGAAGCCGGCCAAGGAGGGCATGCGCGAGATCACCGAACTGGTTAAGATCCGCATGACCAACCTCAACTCTGTGGGCAAAGCAGAGTAACAGCAAGGGTACTCCGACTCGCTACATATCCCGGGGAGGGACGAGGGCTTAGTTCCCCAATCGTCCTCGGGCATGCAAAAAGCCTCGCTGCGCACTTCGTGCGGCGAGGCTTTTTGCCCCCTGCGGAAAGATTGGGGAACTAAGCCCTCGTCCCTCCCAGGTTGACCTACTCGAGGTCGTCGCCCTTGTGGCGTTGAGGCGGAAATGGGTGGGGCGTCAGGGCTTCTTTGTTGATGAGGGGCTAGTATGCCCGGGCTTGGTTGGGGAATGACTTGTTTAGGGATGCTTGGAGCTTTTCGAACGATGCTCGCAAGTTGTGGCTCTGGTCGGTTGAGCGTTTGGCTTTTGTGGTGGGGGAGTCGAGGAGGCCGTCTCTCTGTGTCGGGGGGAAGGAGAAAAGGTCTGCATGTGTTAGGGATGGCTGCTGTGCTGCGTCATTGGAAGAATGCATGCTTATGCGGCCTCCTCGATGTCCACCAAAAGGTTGCGCACGGGGTGTGCTGCTAGGTCCCGTGCGTTGGCAGTATTATGCCGCGGCTGTTGCAAAGAAGCGCTAAAGAAAGGCTTAATCAGATTTGATGTAACAATGAAACCGCAGTTCAAAGCTATCGGGTAACACTCTTGAAAGGTTTTGAGCTTAAGGGCTTTCTAAGGTTTGTGGTGCGGATGTGGCGCGGACGTGCGGGGCGTGTGGACGGCTCGTTCCTAGCGCTGCGGCTCCGCAGTACGCACCTGCTCGATGACCTTTTCCATGGTGGCGTCGATGCGGTCTTTTTTGAGCTCGCATTCCCAGATGGTTATGGGTGTCCAGCCCATTTGAGTGAGTGCTGCCACGGCAGCGCGGTCGCGTTCGACGTTGCGACGGAACTTTGCCTCCCAAAACTCAACGTTTCGCTTGGGCTTGCTAGGGTTGCACTTGGGGCAGCGGTGCCAAAAGCAACCGTTGACGAAGATGGCGATCTTGCGCCCGGGAAAGGCGATGTCGGGCTTGCCGGGAACCTTCCATTCCAAACGATAGCCCGTAAGGCCCGCTGCGCGCAGGTGCTGTCGTACGAGCAGCTCGGGCTTGGTGTTCGCACGCTTGTTGCCCTTCATGGACTTTTTGATGGCGGCGCGACGGCGTGCCAGTTCGCGCTCGTCAGCGGAGAGGTCCGAGGTATCGATGCCGTCGAGCAGACCGGGCTTGGGACGCTTTTTGCTGCGGCGCTTAGGTGCGCGCTTGGGTTTGGTAACGGGCTCGTCGGCTGTGGTAGACTCGGTGCGGTTGGCGGCGTTGGCCTCAAGCCGGTCTTCCTTCAGCTCAATCAGGGCATCAATAAGCCCCTTGTCGGCGGGCATCCACTCAACGGTGGCAAGCGAGGTGCGTGGAATCCAGCGGATATCGAGCTGGCGGTCGTGCTTCTGGGGCTCGCCGGACTCATCGGCCAGCGAGCAGTAATAGCACTCCATGGAGAGATGAAAATCGGGGTAGTCATACTCAACGGTATAGAAATCGCGCAGGTTGGTGACTTTTACCTGCAGCTCTTCCATAAGCTCGCGGCGTACGGCGTCCTCGGGCGTCTCGCCGCGCATGAGCTTGCCACCGGGGAACTCCCAAAGTCCCTGCATGTCGCCATAGCCGCGCTGCACGGCCAGTAGCTCGTCGGATCCTTCCTTGCGAATGATCCCAGCGGCAACATGAACAGTCTTCAACAGGAGTCCTCTCTCAACATCAACAAGTGACAGGGTAGTCTTTTTGGGACGGGGCTTTTTTAGCTGCCCTATGTCAAATGCAGCCTCATGCTTCGAAGGCTTCGGATGGGGTAGCTAAAAAAGCCCCGTCCCAAAAAGACTACCCGTGCCTTACACAACGGTAAGGCAAGCGTAAGCCATATCGATGGTA
>CAJJYO010000048.1 GCA_905197385.1 uncultured Collinsella sp. | reverse complement strand
AGGTCACGACATCGGCCACGCTCGTACCCTCGAGCATGCGGAAGTTGATATTGGCCCACATATCCTGCGGCATTACGTTGGCGCCGGTGCTGCCACCCTCGATCTGCGTGGGCGCGCAGGTGGTCGTCACCAGCGGATAGAGCTTTTTGCTGGCGAGGCAATCGCGGACAATGGCATCCCCGTTGGCGGCAATTTCATCGGCCGTGTAGAGCCCCAACTCGACGAGTTGAGCGGCAAGCAAGTCGGTCACGCGCGTCGGCCACTCGATATCGCAGATTGCGGTGATGGCACGGCTGAGCACCTCGAGCGATGTGCCGCCGTAGGGGTTGGACGAATGCCCGCCCTCACTCTTCGTCTTGAGTATGATATCGGCGTAACCCTTCTCCGCGAGGTCGGCATGCATAAGCCAGCCCTCGCCCGCGCCATACTCGGCAGCCGAAACAATACGGTAGTCACCCTCGTCGATCAGATATTCAAGTTCAACGCCACGCTTCTCGAGCACACGACCGATCGCCCCCGCGCCGTACTGCGTGGTTTCCTCGTCCTGGCCAAAGGCCAGCAGCAGCGTTCGTTCGTGTTGCCAGCCGTGCGCCAGCGCATACTCAACGGCCTCCAAGATGCCCGCAACCTGGTCTTTCATATCGATGGCGCCGCGACCCCAAATATAGGTGTCGTCCACGTGCCCGCTAAAGGGATCGTGCGTCCAGTCCGTCTCGGTGCCCGGCACCACGGGAACCACGTCCATGTGGCCCATGAGCATGACCGGCTTGAGGGCGGGGTCGGTGCCGGCAAGCGTCACGAGCAGCGAATGGTCGATGAGCTCGACCTCGCCCGTCGCAAACACGCGCGGCCAGCCCTGCTGCATATAGGCGCGCAGGTCGTCAAACGCCTGCCAGTCCACCGTCTGGGCATCCATGCTCGAAATCGTCGGAAACGACAGCACGCGGCCCAGGCGCTCGCACGCGCCGACCTCATCGATATCGGCAAAATCATCCTCGTGCGCAAAGAAGCGCCAAACCTCGGCCATGCCTTCCTCCAAAAATAACGTGGCAAAGAGGCGGTCCCTTTGCCACGTTCGCTTGCATTATTTGTCGTTGAGATAACGCGAGAGGAACTCGCGGGTGCGCTGGTGCTTGGGATTGCCGAAGAGCTCAGCCGGCGCGGCGTCCTCGAGCACCACGCCCTTGTCCATAAAGACCACGCGGTCGGACACCGTGCGGGCAAAAGCCATCTCGTGCGTGACGACGACCATGGTCATGCCGTCGGCGGCGAGCTTGCGCATGACCTCGAGCACCTCGCCCACGATCTCGGGGTCGAGCGCGGAGGTCGGCTCGTCGAACAGCATGATTTGCGGGTTCATGCACAGAGCGCGGGCGATGGCCACGCGCTGCTTTTGGCCGCCGGACAGGCGACCCACGGCGGCGTGTGCGAACTTTTCGAGTCCCACGCTTGCCAGATGCTCTAGCGCGACCTTTTCGGCCTCGGCCTTGCTCATCTTTTTGAGCGTGACGGGCGCGAGGGTACAGTTGTCGAGCACATCCATGTTGTTGAACAGGTTAAAGCCCTGGAACACCATGCCGATGTCCTCGCGGAGTTTATTGATGTTGCAGCGCTCGGCCGTGAGGTCCTGGCCGTGGAACCAGATATGGCCCGCGTCCGGGGTCTCGAGCAGGTTGAGGCAGCGCAAGAAGGTCGACTTGCCCGAGCCCGAGGCGCCGATGATGGTGACGACCTCGCCGGGATTGACAGCGAGGTCGATGCCCTTGAGTACCTCGAGCGAGCCGAAGCTCTTGCGCAGGCCCTCGACGCGGATGAGCGGCTCTTGGTTTTGCGCGGCGGCCGCAGCGCCGGTAGTGGCGGTATCTGCCATGATGATTCTCCTCGTCTTGAGCCTAGTTGGAGCTGGGCAGCGTGGCCGGGGCCTCGGCGCCGAGCTTTTTGCCAAAGGCCTCGAGCAGGCGGCTCGCCACGAGCGTCAGGATCAGGTAGACCACGAGTGCAACGCAGTAGACCTCCATCTGGCGGTAGTACACGCCGGCGACGGTGGTGGTGGCGTACATGAGGTCGAACACGCCGATGACCGAAAGCACCGACGAATCCTTGATATTGATGATGAGCTCGTTGGTGAGTGCGGGGATCGCGTTTTTAATGCCCTGGGGGAACACGACCTTGCGCATGGCCTGCCACTGCGACAGACCCAACGAACGCGCCGCCTCGGCCTGGCCGGCGTCGATGGACTCGATGCCGCCGCGCAGGACTTCCATCATGTATGCGGTGGAGTTGAGCGAAATGGTGACGAGGCCGGCAGTGAAGGTGCTCCAGATCTGGTTGGCCTGGGCGGTCTCGAAGCCCATGCTGCGCAGGACGGTAAAGCCCGCGTAATAGATGAGCAGACCCTGGACCATCATGGGCGTGCCGCGCACGATGGTGGAGTAAACGGTCGCAAAGCCGCGGCCGATGCTCTTAAAGAAACGCGTGAGATCGTTGTCCACACGGTCGAACGTCTGGATGCGCAGGAACACGAAAAGCAGCGCCAGGAAAAAGGCGATGACGGTGCCGAAGGTGGCAAGCGCGATGGTGATCTCGATACCGCGAATGAAGAAGTCACCGCTCTTGTAGGTCATGTAGACCAGGCTCGACAAAAAGTCGCTGGGGTTGGAATCCGAGACAATGCTCACCTGCACCAGGTCGATAAACGACATGACGCAGCGGTCCACGAAAAAGATCGCCGCGATGGCGACCACGACGTAGCTGCCCAGGCGTGCGCCACGACGGCAGCGCTCGGATGCGAACGGCGACTTTTCGCGATAGTCGTTCCAGTGCATGAGCTTGGTGACCAGCGCCGCCGCCGACACGACGAGCCAGGCCCAAAGGATTGCCCAGAGGCAGTCTTGGAACACGCCCGTAGGCGCCAAGAAACTCATCGGCGTGGGGTTGCGCTGGCTAAACGCCAGGCCGAGCGCCGCGATGACGCTCGTGCCCAGGTATACATAACGGTGGTCTGCCTTGATAAAGGAGGCCAGGCGATTGATGGTTTTCATGCTGCCTCCCTATGCCGGCTGACGGTCGAGGCACGCGTCCCACATTTGGTCGCGCTCCTCTTGGCTAATGCCCTTGAGTGTCTTGTCGATGAGCTTAAGCAGTTTGTCCGAGCCCTTGCGGCAGCCGACGTTTGCCGTGACCTCCTGCTTAAAGCCCTCGCCCTCGGCAAATCGAATCGGCACGATACCCGGGTTTTGGGCCATATAGCCCTTCTCGTTCTCGGTATTGTAGGTCACGGCGTCGCAGGTGCCCTGCAGCAGGTTCGAAAACACCGTGGGGACCGAATCGACCGGGTTCTTGTGGACAACGCCCGGGATCTCGTCGATGACGGTATCGAGCATGGTGTCCTTTTGGCCGAGGACCGTTGCGCCGCTAAAGTCGCTGAGCTTGGTCGCATTTTGGTAGGGCGAGCCCTCTTTTACGAACAGGCCAAAGTAGCCAATGAAGTACGGGTCGGAAAAGCCGACGGACTCCTCGCGCTCGGGCGTGGCGCTCATGCCGGCAATGATGAGGTCGATCTGGCCGTTGTTGAGCGAATCGATAAGACCCGAGAAGCCCTGCTTGACGGCGACGGGCTCGCCACCGAGGGCCTTGCAGACGATCTTGGCGATCTGCACGTCGTAACCATCGGCATAGGCGCCCTGCACGTTGTCGATGGGGATAGTGTACTTGCTGGCTTCGGAGACCTGCCAGTTGTACGGGGCGTAGGCCGCCTCCATGCCGATGCGGATCTTGTCCTTGCCGATCACGGAATCGGACAGGTCGTCGCGACCGCCGCCCGTCGTGGGCTGGGCCACTTCCAGCGTGGAGGGGCGCTGGCAACCGGCAAGTGCGCCGGCGACGACGGAAGCGCTCGCAGCAAACGCACTGCCTAAGAAGATACGACGGCTGCACACCGGCTGTGGATGCGCGTCGCGTTGATGGGGAGAATGCATAATCTGCCTTCCCTGTTGAATCGTATGCTGACGACTTAACAGGATATACGCCAGCAACTAGCAGCGCAGCACAAGCTCGAAAAATTAATAGACACGCGGTAGTCATTGGGGACGCCGATGTTTTGGCAATGCCGGCGAGCGACGTCCAGAGCGAACAAGTGGCATGAAAAAGGCAAGGCATGACCAGAAGGTCTATGCCTTGCCTTTTGAATGACAACTTGTCGCTCTGGACGACGCGCAGCATCGACCGAGCGGCGGAACCTCTAGAGCAAGGTAACGCTAAAACTGCGCTTGTCCGTCTCGCCCGGCGCCAGCGTGATCGTGTTGACCTTGTGCTCAAAAACGTCGTCCTCGGTGTCCATGGTGGTGTGACCGGTCCAGGGCTCGAGCGCCACAAACGGGGCGTCGTTGGCGGCAGACCACACGCCGATGTACTTAAAGCCCTCAAAGTCGATCTTGACGCCGTGGCCCGACTTGCGACCGCGCAGCGTGAGCGTGGAGCCCGGGGTATCGGTGAACATGATGGCATCGTTATCGAAGCTGCGGTGCGTAATGGGCAGCACGTCCGAGTTATCGGGAGCCTTGTAGCTACCCTCGAACGTCATAAGACCGTCGGGCGTGATGATGGGAGCCTCGTTAGTCCAAGCCTCGGTAAACGCCAGCTCGTAATCCTCGAACGCCTCGTCTTCGGCACCGGGGGCGGGCACGTTGAATGCAGGATGACCGCCCACCGAGAACGGCAGGGCCACGTCGCCGGTGTTGGTGACGGCAAAGGTCTGCGTGAGCGTGGCGTCGCCGGTCAGGGCATAGGTCATGTTGAGCTTAAAGTGGAACGGGAACGCCTTGAGCGACTCGGGCGTGTCAGTGATCTCGTACGTTACCGAGGAGCCGTCCTCCGAAACCTCGACCAACTTGTGCTCGACGATGCGAGCGAGTCCGTGGCGCGGCATCTCGCAGGTGCCGGCCGCAGATGTCGCCATGTTGTTGCGCAGCGATCCCACGATGGGGAACAGGATAGGCGCATGCTTGCCCCAAAAGGCCGGGTCGCCCTGCCACAGATACTCGTTGCCGTTGAGGGCAAGGCTCGTGAGCTGGGCGCCCATGGAATCGATGGCCGCGATGAGGCCGCCGCGCTTGATGGTAGTGACGGTGGACATGCTACTTCCTCCAATAGTAAACAACGGTGTCGAGGGCTATTGTCCCACTCTTGGCAGCGGGGTTGAGCGACAGGTGCAGTTATTGAGCAATAGCGTAAAGGTCAAACCCGCCCTGCGGCGTGCTATCGACCGTATCGGGCGCCTGTGAATTAAAACTCACCGGAACCATGCGCTTTGAGGCACGGTAACGCGTGCCGTCGGTGGCGACGGGCGGCTCATCGACCGTGAGCTCGTAGTCGCCGGGCTTGAGCTCGATGCCGTCACCTTCGGAATTGACGTATTGGTACTCGTCGATCGCTTGCCCCTTGAGCGTGCGACCCACGATATGGACGAGCATCTGGCTGTCGCCGCGCGCGGTGTCCCACGTCGCGCCGTCCTTGACCTCGACCGATACATGCACCGAGCGCGTGCGGCTGAGCGATTGCTCGACAGACATCTCGACCTTGGCGGCGTCTTGGCGCTGCTGCTCGACATGACCCCAGATGCTGCCGATCGCCGAGCAAGCGATGACGCCGGCCATAAAGGCGATGAGAATGGGGCCGAGCGGAGAGCGACGGCCCGCGTCTTCCTCGCGAGCCAGGTTGGGGCGATGGGTGGGGGCGGGCGCCTGGGCACCCTGCGCGGGCACGTCGAGTATGCTGAAGGATGCCGTGCTGCCGGGGTCGATGGTATGGCGCGGCTGTGGGGTCTTTGCCGGCGAGATCGACATATCAGCCGGCTCGCCGAGCGTGGCCGTGGCATCGGCCTTCGCCTCGTCGGCCTCGGCCTGGGCCCAAGCCTGTTCAAAGGTTAGGGGTTCGGCGGCATCGGAGGCGGCTTCAGGCTCGACACCGGCATCGTTGCCGGTCTCGTCCTCGTCGCTCGACACGTCACACGGCGCGGGCTCGTCCCACTCTTCGTCCGGAGCCTCGCCCTCGCTATACCACCATTCAAAGTTATCGATATCCATACGGGGCGCCCCCTTGGCCTCGCAAATAAACACTTGCTAGCCTTATACCCCCAGATGACACGGGAGCTCGCCGGCACAGACAGGAAAAGCGTCACAACATTCGACGCTTTTCCTCGTTTTCGAGATTTTCATCGAATGTTGTGATGGTTTGGGCAGCGATTACATGGCGAGGGCCGTGCGGATAGACGGATCGCGGAGGGCCTCGGGGAGCCAGGGGGCCAACTGCTCGGGATGACCTTGCAGATAGCCGTCGAGCTCGGAGAGGGCCACGCGGCGTACTTCCGATATTTCCTCTTGGTTGATGTGCAGCTCGCCCGGCTTAACACGGGCCAGGTAGACCTCGCACCATTCGCACTCACAGCGGCCGTCGCCGTGATCCTCGCGGTACACCACGTGCCCCAGATGCTTGAGCTCGTCCGGCTCGCGCATGATGCCGAGCTCTTCGTTGATGCGACGCGCCGTCGCGGCGGCGACGCCCTCCCCCGGGAGCGGATGGCCGGCGCAGCTATCGGCCAGCACCCCGCCCCACAGGCGCTTGAGCGGGCTGCGGCGACAGAGCAGCAGGCGCATGTTTTCGCCCTGGCCCTCGACCAGAAGCGTCAGGAATGCTTGGTGCAGGATACCCTCGCCGGTATGAGCTTTGATGCGATCGACGGGAGCGAGCGCTTTGCCCGTCGCGGCATCGACCGCCACGACCTCGGCACCCGCACCGCCCTCATCCCAGCCGGCGCGCAAGATGCGGGCCGCGGTTTCTTCGAGCGCGACGATGAGCTCCTTCGTGGTATTGAGCACGCGCTGCAAGTCGTCCTTGCTCGCCTGTTCAACATGAAAACCCATGCTTGCGGTTACCGGCACACCAAAGCGCGTAGCGAGCGCCGCCGCAATGTCGTGCGCCGGGATCTCGTCGCGATGGCACGGAACGGCAAGGATGCTCACAGTCGCCGTGCGTCCGGGCTCGGGACGCGGAATGGCCTGCGCCGTGGCGCCCAGGTGTGCGAACTCCGGCGAGCAGGCGTACACCGCCATGCCTCGCGGCGTCACCGTCAGCTGGGCCTCGAGCGTAAACTTGCCCTCGCCCACTGCAACCTTTGTCGTGTGCATACCCATGGGATCTCCTGTCGCCCGCGATGTACCTGAGACCATCTTCGCCTGTATTGCGACTATACAGGCAAGCGCAGACCGTGACAAAGGCGCTGCTTCTTGTCGTATTCTGCTAGAATTGCAGAGACTGAATCTAGCTCATATAACGCAACATGGGAGCAACCGCCTTGACCACCGCAACCTCGTCCACAACAGCATCAACCGCTGCCGCGCTTTCCCCCGCGCGCACCAACCTCTGCCTAGCGCTGCTCGTGTTGTTAGGCTTTTCGCTCGGCTGCTCGGAGTTCGTGGTCATCGGCATCGAGAGCGACCTGGCGACGGAGCTCGGCATCTCACTTGCCACCGCAGGCCAACTCATCAGCGTGTTCGCGCTCGTCTACGCCATCGCAACGCCGGCGCTTGCGCTCAGCACGGGACGCTTCCGCCGTTACCAGTTACTCGTGTGCTACAGCATTGTCTTTGTACTCGGTAATCTTGTCATGGCGTTGGCGCCCAACTTCCAAGTGCTGTTTGCCTCGCGCATCATCTTGGGCTCCGTCTCGGGCGCACTGCTCGCCGTGGGCGTGACGTATATCCCCGAGCTGCTGTCCCCGCAGCAGACCTCACTCGCTATCTCGGTGGTGTACGGCGCATTCTCCGTGGCGATGGTCTTTGTGACCTCGATCGGCAAGTTTGTGGCCGACACGCTCGACTGGCACGTTGCCATGTACGGCACGCTGACCTTCGCCGTTCTGATCTGCGCCGCGCTCGTGGCGTTTATGCCGCGCGCCGGACAAACCGACGAGCCTGCCACCTTCCGCGAGCAGGCGGGGCTTCTGCGCGAGCCGAGCATCATCACCGGCATGCTCATCTTCTTGTTTGGCGTGGGCTCGGTCTATGTGTTCTACGGCTACGTGACGCCCTATCTGGAGCAGGTGCTGGGCATGGGCACCGTTCAGGCGAGCACCACCCTTATGGCCTACGGCGTGTTCTGCCTGATCTCGAACATCCTGGGCGGATGGATCGATGCGCGCTTTGGCATGAGGGCGCTGCTCGTGACGTTTGTGCTCCAGGCCGCGGCTCTGTTTGGGCTGTTTGCCGTTGGCGGCACCATGCCCCTCGCGCTTGTCTTTGTCTTTAGCCTGGCGATGCTCATGTACCTGTTTTCGGTCTCGTGCATCACGCACTTTATGGACGTGGCCCGCAGCCGCCATCCCAAATCGATGGTGCTCGCGAGTTCGGTGGAGCCCATGGCATTTAACGTTGGCATTTCGTTTGGCACCGCGGTGGGCGGCGCCGTGGTAAGCGGGATTGGCATTGCCTACGTGGGCGCGGTTGGCGCCGCATTCTCGCTCGTAGCCTGGATACTCACGCTAGTGACGATCAAGCTGGCACGCTGGGAGCGCAAGCGGGCAGCACAATCTTCGATGCAGGCATAGGGGTGGGATCGAGGCAGGCGCAAGTACAGCTCAGCGCGGCGGGCGTCCGATGAAAACCACACCATACGAGCAGTGTTTATCCGCCCGCAGGCTCCAGCGGTTCAATTTCGTGTACTTGAAATACACGTTTTTCCACGATTTCGTGTATTTCAAGTACACGAAATCGTACTAAACTATGTATTTGAAGTACATGAAATTGGAAAGGCAGCCCCATGCGCAGATCAATCGAATCCGTTATCGAATCATGGGCGACAAAGGACGCCTCGCGCCCCCTCCTCATCCGTGGCGCACGACGCGTGGGCAAAACGTACGCTGCCGAGGAAATCGGCAGACGAATCGCCGGCGATGCGTTTGTCAAACTCGACTTTCAGACCGATCTTGAGCTGATTGCCCCGCTGTTCGACTGCCCCACCGACGACGTTGACACCATCGTGGCACGAATCTCAGACTATAAACGCACCCCCATTCGCAAAGAAACCGCATTCATCCTGTTTGACGAGGTTCAGCTCTGTGAACGGGCGCTCAACTCGCTTCGCTTTTTCTCGGGTTCGGGCTGGCGCATATGCGCGACCGGCAGTCAGCTCGGCGTCGCCACGCGCAAGCGCAAGCTGCCTTTTCCCAGTGGCGTCCGCCAAGAGACCATGCATCCCATGTCGTTCGAGGAGTTTCTCTGGGCGCTCGGCGAGGAGCAGATGGCCGATGCCGTTCGTGCCCACGCCGACACGCTCGAGACCTACGCCGCACACCAAGCCGCGCTCAACCTGTTTCATCGATACCAAATCGTGGGCGGCATGCCCGCCGCCGTCAACGCATATCGCAAGACGCTTTCCATCGAAGACGCGCGCGTCGAGCAGCGCGAAATC
>CAJJYO010000047.1 GCA_905197385.1 uncultured Collinsella sp. | reverse complement strand
TCGCAGGCACCCCAAGCCTCGCTTTCGCGGGAAACCTGCCCGCCGCTATTGACGGCTCCGTGGCCGTCATGCACACCAACGATATCCACGGCAGCTACAAGTACAGCTACAACGCAAGCAAGGGCACCGGCACTGTGGGCTTTGACGGACTGGCGGTTCTCTATAGCGCCCAAAGCAGCGTCCCCGATCTTTTGCTCGATGCGGGCGACACCTTCCACGGACAGTCCTTCGCCACCATGAGCGAGGGCAAGAGCATCGCCGAGCTCATGGACACCTTCTACGCCGACGGCTACGACGCGACCACGCCAGGCAACCACGACTGGAGCTACGGTGCGGACAAACTCCGCACCATGACCGGCTACAGCACCACCGGCACGCCCTTCGCCATGCTCTGCGCGAACGCGAAGTCTACGAGCGGCGTATGGAGCTCGAGCATCACGAAGACGCTCGATCGCACCTGGGAGGATAGCGAAGATCACTCCACATTCGACTACAAAATCAAGGTCGGCGTCGTGGGTGCCATGGATGAGTCGCTAGGTTCCTCGCTGCGCGCGGACCTGGTCGCGGGTACGTCGTTCTCGGGTGCCGCGAACGCCATCAATGCCGAGGCAGAGCAGCTGCGCAAGGAGGGCTGCGATGTTGTTGCGTGTATCGCGCACACGCTCGACGCCAAGACCTTTGCCACGCGACTCCGTGGCGTCGATGCCCTTATCGCAGGCCACGAGCACATCAACCTTAACGAGAAGGTGACGGGAGCCGACGGCAAGACGATCCACGTTGTTGAGGCAGGCAGCGCCTTTGCCGAGGTGGGGCTGCTTTCCATTCCGTACAAGTACGACACGAATGGCACCGAGACGACCGACGATGACACGGTCACGGTCCCTGCAGACGGCAGCGACGAGAAGCTCTACACCGCCAAGAACGTCAACGACCTTTTGGCAGACCCCGACAAGGGCTCCGACTACCAAAGCCACCTTGAAGCCGTCCGCAACAAGATCAAGCCGCTCGACGAGGCCTTTGAAAACGAATCGAACAAGGTGCTCGGCACATCCACCACCAACTATTTCTACGGCGAGGACGTCGCAGGCACGCATGGTTGGGAAATGGTGCGCACCACCGATTTCCGCCCCAGCAAGGAGGGCGACACCACCAAGGCCCAGACCATCGGCCACGTGATTTGCGGCTCCTATCTTGCCCTGACGGGCGCGGACTTCGCTATCGAAAACGCTGGCGGCATCCGCGGCGGCATCGCGGCGGGCAACGTGACCGCCGGCAACGTCATCGCCATCTCGCCCTACGGCAACACCGTGGAGACCTGGACCATGACCGGCGCGGACTTCCTCGCAGCGCTCGAGCACTCGCTACAAATCAGCGACGAGTGCAATCACAGCTACGAGCTTCAGCAAGCCTACGTGGCGGCCGGTCACACCGAGCAGGAGGCGCAAGACAAGTACAAGTGGCGCGATGACTCTGGCAGCGTTCTCTCCTTTGGCAGCATCAACGTGACGATTGATTGGACGCAGCCCGAAGGCAAGCGCATTGTGAGTGCCACACTCACCAAAGACGGCAGCACGCTCGACCCCGCCAAGACCTATACCGTCGCCACCAACAACTACATCATTACCAACACGACCGACTTCCCCACCTTCGCAAACGCCACCAAACACACCGAGTGGGGTGCCTGCGAGTCAGCCCTAAGGGCGCTGATCGGGCAGAACAGCTGGGAGAGCAAGATGGCCTCGCTCGCGGGCACCATCAGCTTTGGCTCCGCTGCCGTGGACCCCACGCCCACACCGGCCCCGACGCCTAAGCCCTCGCCTAAGACGGACACGACGACCACGAAGGTCATCACCAAGAAGACGACCGGTAAGCTCGCCGCAACGGGAGACCGCACGCTGGCAGTAGTTGGCGCGTGCCTTATCGGCGGCATCATCGTCATCATTCTCGGCATTATCTGGAAGCGTCGACGCTAAGCTACACCGCCGGGCCTTGCACCCCACCGCGTAAACCTTATATCGAGCACAGAAGCCCGTCCGAATTTGATCGGACGGGCTTCTTGGTGGGTATCATGGTTGGACGATCATTAGGAGGTTTTCCCTACATGGAATTGTTTGAGCCGATTCTTCATTTCTTTGAGCAACGGTGGGTCCACAACATCATCTGGGCCGTCATCTTGGCGATAGGCCCCGCCGTCGCCGCCGAGGTCGTATCCAAGACCCTGAACCATCTGCTTAACCGTGACGATAACCCGCTTCCGGCATCAAGTATCTTCATCAACATCGCGCGCGCCGTCATCTGGATGATTGGCGGCAGCTTTATCCTCGACAACTGCTTTGGCATTAACGCAAACGCGCTCGTCGCCGCTCTTGGCGTCGGCGGCATCGCCATCTCGCTCGGCTTTCAGGACACGCTGTCAAACCTTATTGGCGGCATGCAGGTTACGTTTATGGGCATCATTAAGCCTGGCGACAATATCGAGGTCGGCGGCGTGTCGGGCGTGGTCCAGGACATCACCTGGCGCCACACGACCATCGAAGATGCCTGCGGGCAGACCATCATCGTCCCCAACTCCAACATCTCCAAGAACACGCTCGTGCATTTGATGCCCTTTGGGCGCGTGGCTGTGCCCGTTGCCGTAAAGGACACGTCCAAGTGGGCCTCGCTCGACGCGCTGGCAGACGAGCTGACCAGCGCCACCAAGGCCGCCGTGCTTCCCATCTCGGGCTTTGACAAGGAGCCGTATGTGCTCTTTAGCGAGATCGGCGACTTTGGCATTAAGGGCAAGATCATCTTTATCGTCAGCGACGACAGCACCACTTTCACCGCTGCCGACGCCTGCATCCGCGCCATCGCCCCCATCATTGCCTAAACCACCACAAAGGGGACAGGCACCTTTGTTGTGGTTTTCATTCGTGGTACCATGGTTCATATAGTTGTTTAAACGACTAAGGGAGCAACATCATGGAAGAGGCCTACCGTCAAGCACGCAAGCGCGGCGAGCAAGGACGTCGACGCGCCATTAGTCAAAGCGAGTATCCGTACCTCACGGACCTCGATAGCTTGGTTGCCCAGCTCCCCTTAGGCCAGCGAGAGAATGTCGGCCTGAGAGACATTCCGCTCGAAATGGTCGTCGGTACGGTTACCAAGGGCCGTCAGTCCGCCTTTTCATGCAACTTTATGCCCCTACTGCCGTTTGGCACCGAGTTCGCCCGCAAGTGGTCCAACCTCTACGACATCCAGGTAACCGAGGGTTATCGCGACCCCATCATCGTCACCGAGTTCATGCATCGGTTCTATGTCCAGGAAGGCAACAAACGCGTCAGTGTCCTCAAATTCCTGGACGCCCCGACGGTTTCGGCCAAGGTCACCCGTCTCTACCCCGGCACATGGGATTCCGTCGAAAGCCGCCTGTACGGCGAGTTCTGCGCGTTTTGGCGCGTCTGCCCCCTATACGAGATCGAGTTCTCGCGTGAGGGAAGCTACGAGACGCTCGCCAAGATGCTCGGTCAGAACCTTATCGAAAAATGGCCGCAGAAAAAGGTCGACTACCTGCGCCACACCTTCCTGCTCTTTAAGCGCGCCTACCTTCGCGCAGGCGGCGACCACCTGGACATTACGCCTGCCGACGCCATGCTCGTGTACCTCAATGTGTACAACCAGGACCGCCTGCTGGATACGCCGACGGATATCGTTGTAAACCGCCTGTGCAAGATTTGGCGCGAGCTGGTCATCGCCGGCAAAAATGACGAGGACAAGGTCGATCTTGTCGAAGCACCGAGCGTCGACGAGGAAGAGTCGCCCGCCAAGTCCACCTCCGGTGTGCTCAACTTCTTTATGGGCAAGACCGTCTACTCGGTGGCCAACCCCCTGCGCATCGCCTTTATCCATGAGTTCCCCTGTGCGACGTCGAGCTGGGACAGCCTGCACGACCAAGGGCGCCAGTATCTCGATGAGCACTTTGGCGGTATCGTGCGCACTGAGGCGTTCGAGGACTGTCACGATCCGGATGTGTTCTACGCCGCCGTGGAAACGGCTGTCAAACATGGAGCAAACGTCATCTTCTCGACCTCGCACCGCCTGATGGAATACACGCTCAGGGCTGCCGTTGAGTATCCCCAGGTTCGGTTCCTCAACTGCTCTATCGGCCTTCCCCATCAAAGCGTCCGTTCGTACTTTGGCAAGATGTACGAGGCCAAGTTTCTCCTGGGCGCCCTTGCCGCCAGCATGGCGGACAACCACCGCATCGGTTACCACGCGTCGGTATTCGCCTCGGGCGCACTCAGCGAGATCAACGCCTTTGCGATTGGCGCCTCGCTGCTCGACCCACGCGCGCAGGTAATCCTCACCTGGGGCGATGTGCCTGCAGGTGGTCTTGTCGAGGCCATGTACCGCGAAGGCGTGAGCGTCATGACCGGCGCTGACATGTCAAAGTCGCTCGAAGACCCAACGGCCTACGGACTCCACCGCCTGGTCGATGGCAAGGTTTCCGGCATCGCCATGCCGGTATGGAACTGGGGCCGTTACTACGAGCTCATCGTTCGCAGCCTTCTGCACGGTACGTGGGACGAGACCAGCGATGACAACCAAGTGCGCGCCGTCAACTACTGGTACGGCATGAGCTCAGGCGTTATCGACATTCGCTACGCTCCGGGCCTGCCTTATCAGACGCGCAAGCTTGTTCAGCTCCTCCGCAATGGCATTGTTGAGGGATCCATCAACCCCTTTGGCGGCGAGCTCCACAGCCAGAACGGCGTGGTACAGATCGAAGGCTTCCCTCCGCTGCCGAGCACGCAGATTGTCGAGATGAATTGGCTGGCGGACAACGTGGTGGGCACCATTCCGCAGCTCGACGATGAGCCGAAAGTCCCTGCCCTATGAAAATCCTTGCCATAGCCGATACCGAAGAACGATGCCTTTGGGAGTGCTTTCGCAAGGAACGCTTTGAGGGAGTCGACCTGATTTTGTCCGCCGGCGATCTGGACCCGGACTATCTTGAGTTTTTGGTTACGGTCATCAACAAACCGCTCATCTACGTGCGCGGCAATCACGATGACCGCTACGCACGTCATGCACCGGGCGGATGTATCTGCGTGGAAGACAGCGTGTACACGTACCGAGGGATTCGCATTGCGGGCCTTGGCGGGTCCATGCGTTATCGCGACGGCGCCAACATGTACACCGAACGCGAGATGTCCAAGCGCATGCGTAAGCTGTCGCGTAAGGTTAGGATGGTCGGCGGGTGCGACATTCTGCTTACCCATGCACCCGCCGCCGGTATGGGTGATCTGGACGATCTGCCGCATCGAGGGTTCGAGTGCTTTAACACAGCACTCGAATCCTGGAATCCCGACTACATGGTGCACGGGCATGTGCACCAAAGCTACGGCTACGATTTTCAGCGCGAGCGGCAGCATGTGTGTGGAACGACGATCATCAACGCCTGCGGCTATACGCAGTTTGAGCTCGACCAGACGCACTACCCCATCCGCGGCTGGCAAGCAGCTTGGCTCAACTCACAAACCATGCGCCGCGAGCTCAAACGCCACGAAGCCATCGAGTCTTCAACAGCCAGAACACCCTGGTAACCACCATAAAGGGGACACTGTCCCCTTTGTGGTGCTTTTGACGCGATAGCAAGAAACCCGATCCTGCACAAGGCAGAACCGGGTTTCTTTAGCAATGCTTGCTGTACTCAGGCAGTAACTAGCAGTTACTCAGCCAGGAAGTCACGCTGGACAGCGGGATCGACCTTGACGCCAGGGCCCATGGTGGAAGACACGGAGATGGACTTGACGTACTTGCCCTTAGCAGAAGAGGGCTTGACGCGCAGGATCTCGGTGTACAGGGCAGCGTAGTTCTCGACGAGCTGCTGCTCAGAGAAGGACTTCTTGCCCAGGGGCACGTGGCAGATGCCGTAACGGTCGGCGCGGTACTCAACGCGGCCGGCCTTGAGCTCGGAGACCATCTTGGCGACGTCCATGGTCACGGTGCCGAGCTTGGGGTTCGGCATGAGGCCACGGGGACCAAGGATCTTACCGATGCGGCCAACCTTGGCCATCATGTTCGGCGTAGCGATAGCGGCGTCGAAGTTGATCTCGCCCTTCTGGATCTGGGCGACGAGCTCGTCGGAACCGATGATGTCGGCGCCGGCAGCCTCGGCCTCGCGGGCCTTCTCGCCCTCGGCGAAGACGGCAACACGAACGGTCTTGCCGGTGCCGTGGGGCAGGGAGATGGAACCGCGGATGTTCTGGTCAGCCTTACGAGTATCGATGCCCAGACGGAAGTGGGCCTCGACGGTCTCGTCGAACTTGGCGGTGTCGAGCTCCTTGATGAGCTTGGCAGCCTGAAGGGGGGTGTAGAGCGTGGCGCGGTCAATCTTCTCGGCAGCGGCGTTATAGCTCTTACCATGCTTAGCCATATGCATTACCTCCTGTGGTTAAACGGGCGTGAGCCCTCCCACATCGTATCGTGTGCCCTATTGCACACATTTAACGGGCGCCCCGGTCGGGTCACCCGTCGTTACCATAAGAAATCGCTACTCAGCGATGGTGACGCCCATGGAACGGGCGGTACCGGCGATGATCTTCTTGGCGGCGTCAATGTCGTTGGCATTGAGGTCCGGCATCTTGATCTCGGCGATCTTGGTGAGCTGCTCCTGGGAGAGCTGACCAACCTTGTCGGCCTGGGGCTTAGCGGAACCAGACTTAAGGTTCAGCTCCTTCTTGATGAGGTGAGCCGCCGGCGGGGTCTTGGTGATGAAGGAGAAGGACTTATCCTCGTAGACAGAAATCTCAACGGGGATAATGTCGCCCTTCTTGTCCTGCGTCTCGGCGTTAAAGGCCTGGCAGAACTGCATGATGTTCACGCCAGCAGCGCCCAGGGCGGGGCCGACGGGAGGAGCGGGGTTAGCTGCACCAGCAGGAATCTGGAGCTTAATGACGTTGGCAACCTTCTTCTCAGCCATGGTCATTCCTTTCGAATCACGAGTGTGAAGTACTTGCTATATCGTAAGCACGCACGTGTTAGAAGCACTCCTGAGATGAGCAGTCACAGAAGAAGCACGCTCGCGCGAACGGACGAAAACTTAAGCGATGACAGCGACCTGGTTAAAGTCGAGCTCGACCGGCGTCTCGCGGCCAAAGATCATCAGCGTGACCTTGAGCTTGCCAGCCTCGGTGTTAACCTCGGAGACCTTGCCATCAAAGTCGGTAAGCGGGCCATCGGTGACGCGGACGGACGTACCGACCTCAATATCAACCGAGGTGCGCTTGGGCGAATCGCCCTTACCGGGACGACGAGTCATCTTGTTGTACTCGTCGCGGGAAAGCGGAGCGGGCTTGCCGTTGCCGCCTAGGAAACCGGTGACGCCAGGCGTGTTACGAACACACGTCCAAGCATCGTCATCCATCTCCATGCGGACCAGGACATAACCCGGGAAGATCTTGGAATCCTTGGTCTCACGCTTGCCACCCTCTTTAATCTCGGTGACGCGCTCCATAGGAATCTCGATATCAAAGATACGGTCCTGCATGCCCATAGTCTCGATGCGATGCTCGAGATCGGACTTAACGCGGTTCTCGTATCCAGAGTAAGTGTGAACGACGTACCAACGCTTAGACATGGTTTAGCCCCTCAATCCAGAGAACAGAGCAAGAGCCTCGCCAAAGCCAGCATCGAGCAGAGCGATGACGACGCCGACGACGATCAGAGAAGCGCAAACAACAACCGAGTAGTTCACGAGCTCCTTCTTATCGGGCCACGTGACACGCTTCATCTCGGACTTGACCGAAGCGAAATACTTCTTGGTGCGGGCGAAGAAACCAGGCTTCTCGTTCTTCTTGGACTTCGCAGCCTTCTCGTTCTTCTTGGCAACGGCCTTCTTGGCCTCAACCTTGGAGTTGGCGGCAGCTTTGTTGGCAGGTGCCGGCTGCTGAGCCTTCTTCTTGTTCTTCTTGTTGGCCATTTGGGTTACCTCCGCGCAATGCGCTTATACATGAGTAAACCGTAAGCCCCCAAGTGGGAGCTTACGGAATAATGACTGGCACGCCAGGAAGGACTCGAACCCTCAACACTCGGTTTTGGAGACCGATGCTCTACCAATTGAACTACTGGCGTATGTGACTAGAGACTAGCGAGTCTCTTTGTGCAGCGTGTGGTGACGGCACCAGGGGCAATACTTCTTGATCTCCATACGATCAGGCATGGTCGACTTGTTCTTGGTGGTCGTATAGTTGCGGCGCTTGCACTCAGTGCACGCAAGAGTAACTAGAGTACGCATGTATCCTGAACCTTTCATTTCCGCCCCGTACGGGCACGAGTTGTTACTTTATCAGCTCCACGTAAGTGCTGTCAATGAAAACCTCGAGTCAATTGGTTCTCGGTGGATCCATTCATATTTGGAACACATCAATGAAGCCATCGAGAGCTAATCGACGGTGCATCCAGGACCATTATCGATCCTCTCGACACCAGCAACGGCTCAATATCCATTGCAGAAAAGAACCCGGCACCCATATAAGTGCCGGGTTCTCTAAGTCAGCTATATCAAAGAGCTAATTTACTCAATGATCGTGGAGACGATGCCCGAACCGACGGTGTGGCCACCCTCGCGGATAGCGAAGCGCAGGCCCTCCTCCATGGCGATCGGGTGGATGAGGTCGCCCTCGATGGTGATGTGGTCACCAGGCATAGCCATCTCGGTGCCCTCGGGGAGCTTGACCGTACCGGTAACGTCGGTGGTACGGAAGTAGAACTGAGGACGATAACCATCGAAGAACGGGGTGTGACGGCCGCCCTCCTCCTTGGTCAGAACGTAGATCTCGCCGGTGAACTTGGTGTGCGGGGTAACCGAACCGGGCTTGCAGAGAACCTGGCCGCGCTCGATGTCCTCACGCTTGATGCCGCGGAGCAGCAGACCGACGTTGTCGCCAGCCTCGCAGAAGTCCATGGACTTACGGAACATCTCGATACCGGTAACGACGGTGTTCTGGGTATCCTTGATGCCGACGATCTCGACGGGCTCGTTGAGCTTGAGCTCACCGCGCTCGACACGGCCAGTAGCAACGGTACCACGGCCGGAGATGGTCATAACGTCCTCAACGGCCATCAGGAACGGGAGGTCGTTGTTACGAGCAGGCGTCGGGATGTACTCGTCGACGGCCTTCATGAGCTCGCGAATGGCGTCCATCCACTTGGCGTCGCCCTCGAGAGCGCCCAGAGCGGAGCCACGGATGACGGGGATGTCGTCGCCGGGGAAATCGTACTCGGAGAGGAGCTCACGGGTCTCCATCTCGACGAGGTCGATGAGCTCGTCATCGTCGACCATGTCGCACTTGTTCAGGAAGACGACGATGTAGGGAACGCCGACCTGACGGGCGAGCAGGATGTGCTCGCGGGTCTGAGCCATGGGGCCGTCGGTAGCAGCGATGACCAGGATAGCGCCGTCCATCTGAGCAGCGCCGGTGATCATGTTCTTGATATAGTCGGCGTGGCCCG
>CAJJYO010000046.1 GCA_905197385.1 uncultured Collinsella sp. | reverse complement strand
CAGGTCTTAGGTCGCACTCCGTTTGAATTCGGTGTTTGGCGATTCATCGCCGGATTTGCTATCGCCGGCCTAATTCCTTTAGTGAATTCGATCATCTCGACAGAATGTCCGCCGGATAAGAAGGGCGAAGTGTTCGGATTTAATTTTCTAACAGGACACGCCGGTATGGCGTTAGGGCCGTTTGCGGCCGGAGCACTTTCGGGCTGGTTTGGATATCAGGCAGTGATTGTGGCATCGGGCCTGATCCTCTTTCCTCTGATTATTTATTTGAATTACGGGAAAAAATAAAACCCGGATGTTCGTCTGAACACCCGGGTGGAATTCTGGTCGGAGTGAGAGGATTCGAACCTCCGACCCCTGCGTCCCGAACGCAGTGCTCTACCAAACTGAGCCACAACCCGTTAGCTCGACTATAGTAACAAAGATTTTCGCCGCGTGCTAGAGAAATTTTTATTTCTTTGGCACTTCGACGCGAACCGTGTTGGGAATGAGCTCCGTCGTGCAGGCCCACCAGCCGTTTTGCTGGGCAGCGTCGGCAAGCCTTTCGGCCGTGGCGGCGGTGTCGCAAATGGCAAACGAGCAGGCACCCGATCCGCACACATCTACAGCAACGGTTCCGTCCTGTTTACGCAGCCAATCGAGAACCGTTTGAATCTGCGGCTCCATCTGTGCGGAAATGACACCCAAGTTGTTATGGATGAGCGCATATGCCGTCTCGGCATCACCAGCACGCAAGGCAGAAGCTATCGCGCCGGGCTTGTCCGCAGGCACCGGGGCCTCGTCAAAACGTCGATAGGCCTCAATTGTCGAAACGCTCGCCTCACGCGGCTTAACCAGCACGACGGGCGTCACGGGCAGCGCGGGGTACTCAGTTGCCAGCACGTCTCCCCCACCTACGTAGAACGCAGGGCTCGCGTGCAAAAAGAACGGGACGTCAGCACCAATGCCCCGCGCAATGTCATCGAGCGCGGGGTCGGTGCGATCAATGTCCCAGAGCTCCGCCAAGGCGACAATGACCGCGGCAGCATCCGTCGAGGGACCGCCCAAGCCGGCGCACAATGGAATGCGCTTCTCAATCGTCACGCAGATGTTTGCCTCGCGACCATAATGCTCGGCCATAGCAACCGCAGCCCGATACGCCGTATTCTTTTGCATGGGAAAATCTGATGCCGGAACCGTCTGGACGGTCAGCGCCTGCGCCGGTGTGACCGTCACGGTATCGGAAAGACCGACGGCTGCCATCAGGGAATCGACCCTGTGGTAGCCGCGGTCATCGCGCTCGGTATGAACCCCCAGGTAGAGGTTAATCTTTGCCGGCGCGGAAAGAGTCAGGGACCGATCGGTCACCGTTAATGCTCCTCGAGCTGATTGCCGAGCGGGGTAAAGATGTGCTCGCCGCTCTCGGGGTCGAACAGCTCGACCTGACCGGTGAGCACATCGATATACTGGTAGGACTGACGCGACTTGCGGCCACGACGCTCGTCAACCTCGACAATGAAGACGGCCGGGTGGACGCTCTTGATGGTGCCCATGCGCTCGACGACGCGGGTACGGCCCATGTTGGCCTTAACCTTGACGCGATCGCCCACCATATCGGTCAGCTTCTCGTGGATGTCGTCGACGTGATTGACTTCCATCTCTTCCATGAACAGGGCCTCCAGAAGGTGCAATTCAAAAAGAGGATAATACCCCTAAGATAGACAAAACTCTAATACTATAGCACCCTGTTGTGGCCATACGCAAGTAGCTAAATAAGCCCGGTCCCAAATACGTACCAGACGACAATCTCGTATGACCAGTTGTTACGCGGTTTGGTAAAACCGCGTAACCTAAAGGTTGTCGGTGTCCAAGACGATGGTGAATGGGCCGTCGTTGACCAAGTCGACTTTCATATCGGCGCCAAAAATGCCGTGCGCCACGTGTTCGACATCTTGGCGAACGAGCGTCAGGAAGTACTCGTAGAGCTCGTTGGCAACATCGGGTGCGCCGGCATCCGTAAACGACGGACGGCGACCGTGGCGGCAGTCGGCGAACAGCGTGAACTGCGACACCACGAGCACCTCGCCGTCGACATCGGCAAGCGCCAAGTTGGTCTTGCCGTTCTCGTCCTCGTTGATACGCAGCCCGCGGAGCTTGCCCCACAGCTTGTCGGCCTCGGCACGCGTATCGCCATGGCCCACACCCAGCAGCACCAGGTAGCCGCGTCCAATGCGGCCCACGCACTCGCCGTCGACCGTCACGCCGGCGTTGAGCACGCGCTGCACCACCGCACGCACGGTCTACTCCTCGCCCGTCAGCTTGGCGGACAGATGCTCGAGCGCGTGGAAACGATGGCTGATGGCGTTCTTCTCGTCAGCCGTCAGCTCGGCCATGGTCTTGCCCGGCGTGTCGACCGGCAGGAACAGCGGGTCGTAGCCAAAGCCGTGATCGCCGCGGCCCTCGTGTGCGATAGTGCCCTCGCAGGCGCCCTCACCATAGGTGACCAAACCGTCCGTGTCGATGAGCGCAACGACGCTCATAAAGCGCGCGGTGCGATCCTCGTCGGCCACGCCTTCCAGGTTAACGAGCAGCTTGGCGTTGTTGGCGGCATCGTCGCCGTGCACGCCCGCATAGCGCGCGCTATACACGCCCGGCTCGCCGTCCAGCGCGTCGACGACCAAGCCCGAATCGTCGGCAATGGCCATGAGCCCCGTCTCTTCGACCGCGGCTTGGGCCTTGATGATGGCGTTCTCCAAAAACGTCGTGCCGTTTTCCTCGGGATCCTCAAAATCGCCCAGCTGGCCGAGCGCTACAAAGCGCACCTCGGGCATAACCTTGCCCAAAATGGCCTCGATCTCAGTGAGCTTATGGGCGTTGCCCGTTGCCACGACGATGGTCGCCGCCGGGTCGAGGGTGTCGATGTCGATCTTCTCAAGTGCCATGAGTGGTCTCCTTGTCTCTATAGCAATGCCGCGCCGAGGGCGACGAGGGCCTCTGCCTCTCCCCTCTCAATCAACGGCTGTCTTGTGCCTAGACGTCTCCGCAGATAAAACCTACCAAATTAAACCTGTCCCTTTTTGGTAGGTTAGGCGAGGGCTTGGCGCTGAAGCTCGATGAGCTCGGCGATACCTTTGTCGCCCAGGTCGAGCAGGGCGTTGAGGCGCTTACGGTCGAAGGGCGCCTGCTCGCCGGTGCCCTGGAGCTCGATCATCTCACCGGTGTCGGTGGCGACGAGGTTCATGTCGACCTCGGCATGGCTGTCCTCGGAATAATCCAAGTCGAGCAGAGTGTTGCCGTCGACAACGCCCATGGAGATGGCAGCCACCTGGCCGATAAGCGGGATGCGCTCGATCTTGCCCGCCTCGACCCACATGGCGAGGGCGTCGTGCAGCGCCACCCAGGCGCCGGTGATGCTCGCTGTACGCGTGCCGCCATCGGCCTGAATCACATCGCAGTCGACGGTGACGGTGTACTCGCCGAGCGCCTTCATGTTGACGACGGTACGCAGGCTGCGGCCAATGAGGCGCTCGATCTCCATGGAGCGGCCCTTGCGGTTGGCGTGCTCGCGCTTGCAGCGCTTGCCGGTCGACGCCGGCAGCATGGCGTATTCCGCGGTCACCCAGCCGGCCTTAGCTCCCTTTCGCCAGCCCGGCACGCCCTCCTCGATAGTGGCGGCGCACAGCACGCGCGTGTCACCGAACTCGGCCAGACACGAGCCGTGAGCGTGCTTCATGACGCCACGGGTGAGCTTAACGGGGCGCAACTCGTTGGCGGCGCGACCGTTGGCGCGGTTGACCTGCATGTACTCCATAGAAATTTCCTTTCGGCAAAAGATGTGGCGAAGGCTCTGGCAGCTGCCTTACATCTATTTCAGCTCATCGATATCGATATGTTCGATGCTCTTGAGCGGCTGACCAAAGATAAAGCTGCCCGCCACCGCAAACTCGGCAATGTTATCGGCCGTCGTGGCAAAACGATGCTGCGGCTCGGCGGCGTCGCCCGCCAGCTGCTCGCGGCGTGTGAGGATATCGGTCAGCTCGCGTGTAGTCTCCTCGGCGGAACTTACGACGCGCACCCCAGGCCCCAGCGCATGGCGGATAGGTCCCACCAACAGCGGGAAATGCGTACAGCCGAGCACCACGGTATCGATACCGTGGTCGCGTAGCGGCTCAACCGTGGCACCCACCAGCGCACGCACAGCAGGCGTATCGAAGATGTCCTCGTTCTCAAGCCACTGTTCCTGCAGATGTGCACCCGAGGCGAGCTCGTGTTCGACAACCTCGACAAAGCTCGAGGCAGGACAGCCGTATACATCGACACCGGCATCCAGGTCCTGAATGGCGCGCGTGTAGGCGCCCGAGCGAATAGTGAGGTTGGTGGCGAGCACGCCCACGCGACGCGTACGCGTGCTGTTGATTGCCGCACGGGCACCCGGCGCGATCACACCGATCACGGGAACGTCGAGCACCTGCTGGGCCAGACGCAAGGCCGCAGCGGTCGCCGTGTTGCAGGCGATGACCATAATCTTGACGTCGTGCTTCGAAAGCCAACGACCCGCCTGCAACGCAAACGAGCGCACTTCATCCTCGGTGCGGGTGCCGTAGGGGCAGCGCTTGGTGTCGCCAAAGTAGTAGACGGACTCGTGCGGCAGCGCCGTCGCAATCGCGCGCGCAACCGTCAGACCGCCCAAACCAGAATCGAACACGCCAATCGGGCGCGTGTCGCCTGCCGGATTCTCGATATCGGACATTACCTCACCAGTCTCTCTCGAAAAGACATGTCCAAGTGCGGCGGCGCCGCGCTACGAACGCGCCGCGACCAGCAGCTCTGCCGTCGCCGCCCAACCGTCGACAATTTTGCCGCGCGTAACGAAAGCGTTCTCGCAAGCAGCCAGGAACTCGGGCGCGCCGGCGCTCGTCAGGCCATTCTCGACCAGGCAGAACGTGCCCACGTGATCGGCCATGTAGAAGTCGGACTCGGAATCGCCGAGCGCGAGCGTCTCCTCGCGCTCGATCCCCAGGTGCTCGCAGAAGCGCGCGATGGCAACGCCCTTGTTGAGACCCGCGGGGTTGATGTTGAATGCGCGACCGTCCTCGACGCGATCGAGCTCGAGCGTCGTCGGCTTGGACAGGTGAGTCAGATGGCCGTTGCAAGCCCAGATCAGACCGCAGCCGGCCTCGTCCAGGATGGCCTGAACCTCATCGTCGGGCACATCGCCGCGCATGCCGACGGTGACCTCACGGTATTTGTAGCCGGTCGACATGTCGTTGTGATACTCGATCTTGTGCGGCCAGCGGGCGAGGATCTTCTCGCACACGCCGGTCTGCTCGATCACCTGGTGCGGCGTGAGGCCGCAAGAGGAGTCGTAGGGCATGTCGCCGGTCAGATACTCCCAATCGTTGGCTTTGAGGTCGTACATGACCAGGCCGCCCATCTCGCCGATGTAGGAGTTGAGACCGAGCACGCGCGCGTCCTCGTGGATCATGGTACGGTTGCGGCCCGAGGTGGGAACCACCTGAATACCAGCGCGAGCGAGCGCCACGACGGCCTCGACGAGTTTGGTCGAGGGGTTGCCGTCGTTGTCGCGTAGCACGCACGAGCCGGGTGCGAGCATCGTGGCATCCAGGTCGGTAAAGACGTATTTGACCTTGGCCAAGCGCTCGCGCATCTCGCCCGAAAGCTCGGCAACGGTCGGCAGGGTATTGTGGGACATGGTTACTCCGTTTACGTAGAAGGGTTTGGACTTGGACGGCATGTTTTGATTGAGGGAACACGCTTATGGCGACAGCGCACTCAGGGCGCCGCCGCCATCATGGTTCATTAGTCAAACTGGGTAACATCGATCAGGCGATTGGCCAGCGAAAGGTCGCTCTCGATGGGCACGAACTCGTCGCCCACGTGCATGAGCTCCTCGTCACCCTTTGCCAGCAGCAAGACAATGGTGGGAGCATCGGGGTTGACGTACTCCTCGCGCGCCGCCTTGAACGCCGCATGCACAGCTGCTTCGCGGTCGAGGATGATCTTGTTCGGCGTATCGTCGGGAACATGCTCGGCAAGCTCGCGACAGACCTTCATCGGGTCCTCGTGAGCTGGATCCTCGTTCGTAAAGATCATCAGGTCGGAATACGGTGCGGCCTCGCGTGGCAATTGCTCGCGGCGCTCCTGCGCCTTGCCGCCGGCGGCGCCAAACAGCGCAATGACGGGGCTAGCGGGAAACGCGCGCTTGACCGACGAGAAAAGCGAACGGAACGAAAGCTGGTTGTGCGCATAGTCAACGACGCAGATCACGCGGCCGTCCTTCGACTCCACGACCTCCATGCGGCCCGGCACACGCAGTTTGGAGAGGCCCTTCTTGATAGCCTCGATACCGATGCCGATCTCGCGCGCAGCGGCGATAGCGACCAGCGCGTTTTCCACGTTAAAGTCGCCCGCGATACCCAGCAGGACCTTCTCCCCCGCCTCGGGCTCGTCGGCGCTCATGCCGTGCAAGTTGAACTCGATGTTAAAGCCGAGCATGCGGACATCGCTCGCCCACAGGCTTGCCTCGGGATGCTCGACGCCAACGGTCACCAAGCGCTCGGCCGTCGACGCTGCCTCTAGCACACGGTCAACCTCATCGGTGCCCAGATTCACCACGGCGGTCTTTGCCTGGTCAAAGATCCTAAGCTTGCTCTCAAAATAATCCTCAAACGTGGGGTGTTCGATCGGCGAGATGTGGTCGCGGCCGATGTTGAGGAAGCACGCCACGTCAAGCGGCAGATTCTCGACGCGTTGGTACTTGAGCGCCTGGCTCGAGACCTCCATGACCATGGACTGGCGACCGGACGTGCGGCAGTTGGCGATATGGCGCCAAACCTCGGGGGCCTCGGGCGTGGTGTTGGTGCTCTCGTAGCACTCGATACCATCGTCGGTACTCACCGAGCCGATCATGCCGCAGGACTCGCCCGCCGCCTTGATGATGGACTGGAGCATAAAAGCGGCCGTGGTCTTTCCCTTAGTGCCGGTGATGCCCACGATCTTGACGTCGTGGTCGGGACGGTCGTAGATCTCCGGCGGCAACAGGGCCATGGCCGTGCGAACACTATCAACAACCAGCATCGCAGCACCGCTCTCCTGCGCCAGCGGCTCCAGAGACTCGACCAGCGACTCCTCGCACACAAATGCGACGGCGCCCGCATCGAGCGCCATGCTCAAAAACGCGGGCTTAAAGGCAGCACCTTTGCAAAAGAACACGTCACCTGCCGAGACCGCGCGCGAATCAAACGAGCAGCCGGTCACGGCACGCTCGTCAACCTGCTCTGATGCGCGCAGCTCGCCGCACACATCGAGAAGCTTGGCAAGCGTATCGACCGTGGTCACGGTCGCGGAATCCGAATGGTGCATCTTTCACCTTTCTCAGCCATTTGGCAGGGACGGTTTTATAGTAACTGAAACGCACCCACGCAAAAACGGCTCCCGGAGGGGCCGTTACGCGCAGGCGTTCGTAAGCCGAGGCTAGGCAGCCTGAACAGCGGGCTGGTCCTCGTCGATAAAGAAGCGCTTGTACCACACTAGGAACACGAGCGGCGTATAGATCTTGCGCTGGAAATCGCCCTTGCCCACAAAGTGCAGATCGAGCAGGTGCATGAGCTCGTCGGTATTGAAGAACTCGCTTGCCCACGGCGCGGTGAAGTACTCCTTGACATAGTCGTACCACTTTTGCTCGCGCAGCCAGTAGACAATCGGCACCGGGAAGCCCACCTTGGGACGGGTGGCCCACTCATCGGGCAGCGACTTGTTGGCAGCGTGGCGGAGTACCTGCTTGTTGCCGTTCTCGTTGATGCGGTAGCGATCGGGAATGTGCTCGGCGAACTCCATGACTTTGCGGTCCAGGAAGGGCACGCGCAGCTCCAGCGAGTGCGCCATGCACATCTTGTCGGCCTTGAGCAGAATGTCGCCCGGGAGCCACATGTTCATGTCCAGGTACTGCTTCTTGACCAGTTCGGGCTGACCCTTCACGCGTGCGTAGATGGGTGCAGCGAGCTCAAAGGCGCCGTCGCCGGTGTTGTACTCGGGCTTGAGCACGCCGTCGACCTCGCGCTCCGGCCATACCAGAGCCTGTCCCAGGAACGACTTCTCGGGGATCTCGGCACCCTTGACCAGGAAGTTATGTCCCTTGAAGTACGGCATATGCAGCGCCAGGTTACCGAGCGCGCGACGGATGGGCAGCGGCACCATCTTTTTGTACTTGCGCACCGGGACCGTGTCCTCGTAGTAGGCGTAGCCGCCAAAGAGTTCGTCGGCGCCTTCGCCCGAAAGTACGACGGTGACGTCCTTGCGGGCCATCTCGGCCAAGAACCACAGCGGCACGGAAGACAGGTTGGACTGCGGCTCGTCCATGTGATACTGGATGTCCTCGAGAGCACCGAAAAACTCGTCGGCGGTAATCATCTTGCGAACGTTCTCGACGCCGAGCTTATCGGAAAGCTCCTTGGCGTAGTTGGTCTCGTTAAAGTTCTTGTAGTCAAAGCCCACCGAGAAGGTCTTGTCGGGCATGAGGCAAGCGGCGATGTAGCTAGAGTCGACGCCACCGGAGAGGAACGACGCGACCTTGACGTCGGCGATGCGATGGGCCTCGACGCTCTCGTGCACGACCTCGTCCAGCTCATCGACATACTCTTCGAACGGCTTCTCGACGGCAGAGTAATCGCAATCCCAGTAGCGCTCGATGTTCATCTTGCCGGTCGGGATATCGACGGTAAAGTAGTGCGCCGGCGGCAGCTTGTAGACACCCTCGAAGAAGGTCTCCTCGGTTGCCGAATACTGCAGCGTCATGTACGGACGCAGAGCCTTTTTGTTGACCGCCTTGTGGAAGTGCGGGTAGTCCAGGAAGCTCTTGATCTCGGAGCCAAAGAGCACGCCCGGAGCGCCGTCGCCCGCATCGGCCATGGGATAGTAGTAAAGCGGCTTGATGCCAAAGATGTCACGGGCGCCAAAAAGCTTGTTCTTCTTTTTGTCCCAGATGACGAAGGCGTACATACCGCGCAGGCGATCGAGGACGGCCTCGCCCCACTCCTCGTAGCCGTGCAGGAGGCTCTCGGTGTCGGCGCCGCAATGGAACTTGTAGCCCTTGGCTTCGAGCTCGGAACGGAGTTCTTGGAAGTTGTAGATCTCACCGTTGAAGACAATGACGACGCTGCCGTCCTCATTGGCCATGGGCTGAGCGCCGGCCTCGGTCAGGTCGAGGATCGACAAGCGGCGGAAGCCGAGGGCAACGCGGCCGTCGATAAACTGACCGCCCATGTCGGGACCGCGATGGACGATGCGGTCCATCATCTTGGTGAGCACCTCGGATTGGTTATCCGTCCCACCGACAAAACCGACAAAACCGCACATATACTATCCCCTCTGCTGTTGCTGGGCATCAAATCGAATCAGTAGCTTTTGAGTATACCCGAGGGCGTAAAGAGGGGCGGAATGTTCAGGCAATCTCAACTGAATCAGCTCCGCTGTGACACGCGGGTTGATTTCCGATCTCAGCCGAACACATTGA
>CAJJYO010000045.1 GCA_905197385.1 uncultured Collinsella sp. | reverse complement strand
AAGGTCGGACGCGACACCGCGCGTCATGCGACAAGCAAGCATCAGGTCTTCGGCCGCGGCCTCGCGCTGCGAGAGATATTCGGCCTCGAACGCCGTCGCGTCATCGTCACGTTGCACCAGACGCACGCGGTACGAATCGCCTCGAGAAGACACGCCGGGGAACAAACCTGCAAGACGATCGAAATCCTCGGCATCGAGCATGCCCGCGGCAGAGCGACCCAGGCCCAAATAGCCCTGGCCGGTCCAGTAGGCAATGTTATGGGCGCACTCATGTCCGTCGAGCGCATAGCTTGCCACCTCATACGGGTGATAGCCGGCCGCACCCAGACGCTCACGCGCCACATCCATGCACGAAGCTTGAAAATCCTCGTCGGGCTCGACCGACTCGTCGCGGCACGCCATGCGATAAAGGGGAGTCCCCTCCTCAAGCGTGAGCGGGTAGACCGACACATGATGCGGAGCCGCCGCCAGCACGCCATCGAGCGTGCGCCTCCAACTCGCTGCGGTCTGCCCAGGAAGTCCGCACATAAGGTCGCACGACACGTCAAGCCCAGCGTTCTTGACTGTCGCGATGGCGGCAAGCGCCCGATCGGCATCGTGAATACGGCCGATAGCGGTAAGTTCGATGTTATCGAGCGTTTGCACGCCCAGAGAGACGCGTGTGACACCAACCTTGGCAAGCGCAGCGGCAAGCTCGGCGGTCAGCGACTCGGGATTGGCCTCGCAGGTAAACTCAACGGGGGCGCACCACGCACGAATACGCCGCGCCAGCTCCACCAGGCGCTTCCCCGCCAGCGACGGCGTACCACCGCCAACATAGACGGTGCGGATCTGTTCAAGGGCCCCAGCCTTGCCAAAAGCATCGAGGCGCGCGAACAACTGCTCAAAATAGACATCGAGCGCAGCGCTCAGGTCGCACGGAGCAAAACTGCGCGAGTCAAAGTCGCAGTACCGGCACTTTTGGGCGCAAAACGGCACGTGCACGTACAGCGCGGTAACGGCCACCCTTAAGCCTCCAGCGGATGTGGAGGCACCGATTCGCCGGCGGCAAGGGCAGCCTCGCAGGCCACCACATCGCGCTCGATCTCATCAACCAGCGCCATAAACTCCTCGTAAGTGGAACAGCGCACCACATGGGCACGCCAAGCGGCGGCATGAGGCATGCCTTTTAAGTACCAGCTTGCGTACGTGCGGGCACGCGACATGAGCGGCAGGAGCTCATGCGTCAGCGTTAGGTGCTCACGCAGGGCGTCCAGGCGCTCGACGGAGCTGCGTGCCGGCACCGGTATGCCATCGAGCGCAAGGGCGCGAGCATCACCAAAAACCCAGGGGTTTCCGTAGATGCCGCGTGCGATAAACACCGCGCTGGCACCCGAGCTGCGCAGATGCTCTGCGGCATCCTCGGCGCAGAACACATCGCCCGAACCGATAACGGGAATCTCGACGGCGTCGGCCACCTCATCGACGACAGACCAATCGGCCTGGCCCGTATAGAGCTGCGTGGCACAACGACCGTGCACGGCAACTGCAGAGGCGCCCGCCCCTTCAAGCATCTGGGCAAACGTTGCGGCGTTGCGGTCCTCGGCATAAAAACCCTTGCGGATCTTCACGGTCACGGGAACATGCGCCGCGCCCACCGCTGCCTCGACAATCTTCTCGGCCAGGTCGGGCGTGCGCATAAGCGCCGAGCCTTCGCCCTTGGTAACGACCTTGCGAGCCGGACAGGCCATGTTGATATCGATCAATGACAGGCGATCGCCCACACGCTCCTCGACGGCGGCGACGGCATTCGCAAACTGCTCGGGCTTGGAGCCAAAGAGCTGCACGCAAATCTGCTGCTCCTCGTCGGCCGGTAGCACCAGGCGCCAGGTCTTGTTGCTGGCATAGGCAAGGCCCGCCACGCTCACCATCTCGCTGTAGGCAAGGTTGGCACCGCGGCGGCGGCACATGATGCGGTAGGCAGGGTCGGTCACGCCCGCCATGGGAGCCATAAGGAACGGCTGCTCGGCATAGGCGCCCAGCAGCCGCTTGCTGTATTCGGAAAGCGCCATAGACCTACTCGTCCACCTTGAGGATCGCCATAAAGGCCTCCTGCGGGACCTCGACCGATCCGATGGCCTTCATGCGCTTCTTGCCCTCTTTCTGCTTCTCGAGCAGCTTGCGCTTACGCGAGATATCGCCGCCGTAGCACTTAGCAAGCACGTCCTTGCGACGCGCCTTGACGGTGGAGCGGGCAATGATCTTGTTGCCGATAGCACCCTGGATGGGCACCTCGAACAGCTGACGCGGGATAATCTCCTTAAGCTTGTCGCACAGGCCGCGGGCAAGACCGTAGGCCTTGTCCTTGTGGACGATAAACGACAGCGCGTCCACCTCGTCGCCCGAAAGCAGGATATCGAGCTTCACAAGCTCAGATGGACGGTACTCGTTGAACTCGTAGTCGAGCGAGGCATAGCCCTTGGTACGGCTCTTGAGCTGATCGAAGAAGTCCAAGATGAGCTCGGCAAGCGGCATATCAAAGCGCATCTCGACCGACTTGCTCGTGAGATGGATCATGTCGGTAGTAATGCCGCGGTGCTCGATAGCGAGCTGCATGACGGCACCCGTATACTCGGGCGGGCAGATGATCTTTGCCTTGAGGTAGGGCTCCTCGATACGCTCGATGCGCGTAGCCTCAGGCAGATCCTGCGGGCTACGGACATCAATCATCTCGCCGTCAGTCTTGTAGACGTGATAGTCCACCGAGGGGCTCGTGGCAATGAGGTCCAAGTTGAACTCGCGCTCCAGGCGCTCCTTGACGACTTCCATGTGCAGCAGGCCCAGGAAGCCCACGCGGAAGCCAAAGCCGAGCGCCACCGAGGTCTCGGGCTCCCACACCAACGACGGGTCGTTGACGTGCAGCTTATCGAGCGCATCACGCAGGTTCTCGTAGTCCTTGTTATCGATCGGGAACAGGCCCGTATAGACCATGGGCTTGGCCTCGCGGTAACCGGGAAGCGGCTCGGGGCAGGGATTCGACGCCCACGTGAGGGTATCGCCCACGCGAACGGCCTCGGGGTCCTTCAGGCCCGTGACCACGTATCCGACCTCGCCGACCGTCAGCGCGTCGACCGGGGTCTCGGCGGGACGCTTGACGCCCACGCCATCGACCAAAAAGTCGCCCTTTGCCTGCATCATGCGCAGGGTATCGCCTTTTTTGATGGATCCGTCAAAGACGCGCACCGTGGCGACGACGCCACGATACTCGTCGAAGTACGAATCCAGAATGAGTGCCTTGAGCGGCGCGTTCGCATCGCCCTTGGGCGGAGAGATCAAAAAGACAATGGACTCTAGCAGATCGTGGATGCCCTCGCCGGTCTTGCCCGAGACACACACGGCATCATCGGCAGGAATCGCCAGGTCATCCTCGATCTCGGTCTTAACCTCATCGGGATGGGCCGAGGGCAGGTCAATCTTGTTGATGGCCGGCACAATGTCCAGATTGGCGTTCATGGCGAGCGTCGCGTTGGAGACGGTCTGCGCCTCGACGCCCTGCGTGGCGTCGACAACGAGCACCGCGCCCTCACAGGCTGCCAGCGAGCGCGAGACCTCGTAGGTAAAGTCCACGTGGCCCGGCGTATCGATCAGATTGAACTGATACGTCTCGCCATCGTCGGCGTCATAGGACACGCGAACGGCATTGGACTTGATCGTGATGCCGCGCTCGCGCTCGATATCCATAGTGTCGAGCAGCTGCGACTCCATATCGCGCTCGTCAACGGTATGGGTGAGCTCGAGAATGCGGTCACTGATCGTGGACTTGCCATGGTCGATGTGCGCAACAATCGAGAAGTTGCGGATGTGGGAAATGTCAATTGAAGTATTCATGCGGACTATCTTACCCGAGCGATACAAAAAATGGAGCCTGTTCCATAAAACAGGCTCCATTTATGCGCGTAATCTGTGTGATGTGAAATTTACAACTTAGGCGTTGATGCTGTTCACGAGCTTGGCAAGACCGGACTTGCGGTTGGAAGCCTGGTTCTTGTGGATAACATGCTTGGCGGCAGCCATGTCGAGACGCTTGGTGACGGTCTTGAGTGCAGCCTGGGCCTTCTCGGCGTCGCCCTCGGCGACGGCGGACTGGACGTGCTTGGTCAGCGTCTTGAGCTCGGACTTGACAGCCTTGTTACGCATGCGAGCTGCCTCATTGGTGCGGATACGCTTCTTCTGAGACTTGATGTTTGCCACTTCTGGAGTTCCTTTCGAGTTCCTTGCAAAAAATGTATGACACCTCTGAGACACGGTGAGGTCATGCAAGCGCTTATTATAGCACGCTCCCCCTCAAAGGGATAGAACGAATTTGTCAAATAGGCAGGTATCATCACGATTTTCTCAAGATGTTCGTAATCCAGAGCAAAAGCGCGGTCCGAGAATCGGCCGAACCCTTGAGCGCGAGCTCCACATCGACCGCACCCTCGAGCGCTGCGACGAGCTCTGCCATCGAAAAGCGACGTGCCCAGGTCAGGTGATTCTTGACCTGCCAGGACTGGAGCTTGAGCGTTGCGGCCAGCTCACGACCCTGTCCGCGCGCATCGAGCGCCTTGGCAACGATAAGCTCGCGAATGCGGCCGCACAGCAATGTGTAGGTCCACACGTAGCTCTTGGAGGGCAGTAGATTGAAAAGCTCGAGTGAGCGGCGCATGTCACGTGCCGAGACCGCATTGAGAAAGTCCCAGGGCTGGACTTCGGCCGTGCGCACGATCCAGCGTTCCACATCGGCAAGCTCAATCTGAGGCGCCTCAACCATTTGGGCAAGCTTAGCCAAGTCGTTATCGAGCATGCGAGTGTTTTCACCCGAACGCGAGACAAGTTCCTCGGCGGCCGCCGTCGAGATCGACTTGCCATGCTGCGTCGCCATCTGCTGCACGCGGCGCGGAAGCTCCCAGCGCTTGGTGCCGGAGCAATCGATCACGGCCTTCTTGTCAATCTTGGCGATTGCCTTGTACAGGCGCGTGTTCTTGGCAAGCGAATCGGCGATTATGAGGCAAACCGTTGTGGGGCTGGGACTCGCCAGATACTCGACGAGCGGCTCCGAGACCGCCTTGGCGAGCTTTGAGCAGCCATCAAGGATTACCAGGCGAAACTCGCTGCCCATCGGAAAGGTGTTAAGCGATCCGATAATCGACTCGATATCGGGGTCCTTGGTCATGTCGCGCTCGTCGAGGTTGAACTCGACCATACCCGACTTTTCCAGACGCGCTTTCATACGCGAGACGGCGTGATCGCGCTTGACTCCGTCGGTACCAACGATCAGATATGCCGGCAGCAGACCGGTTTCGGACATTGCGCTCCCCTCCCGCAGGCCTTCGTATTCGCTCCGTGCCATTCTAGCCCAGGGGCCCACCACACGCCAACGACGTCGTCACGGTCGCTGGCATCGCATCGCAAAGCCATTCGCAGTCGGCGTGACGGTAATGTCGCCGTGTTCGATAGTGCACGCGAACACGCCGCCCGCTTCCTTAACGGCATCGATGCAGGCGTCGGACGGATGGCCGTATCGATTCCCCTCGCCCGCGCTCGCGAGGGAAAGCTCGGGCTTCAGGACGTCCAGCAACTCACCATCGACTGAAACCTTAGAGCCGTGATGCCCAAGTTTAAGGACATCGATATCCCCCACCTCCTGCACGAATTCCCGTTCTTGGTCGAGCTCGGCATCGCCGGTGAGGAGCATACGCAGGCCCTTGCCTTCCTGAATATAAGAGAGCAGCAGGACAAGCGAGTCCTCATTTCCCTCGCCATCCACGGACTCGAATGGCCACATCACGCGGGCGCAAAATGAGCCGATGTCGACTGTATCCCCACGGCGCACCTGCCGATACTCCACGCCAGGTCGGTTCAACACCTCGGCAGGAGCATCCTCCAGCGCATCAGCCGCCACGGCAATCGTTCCGACCGAAAACTGTTCGAGCACGGCAGGCAGACCACCCCAGTGGTCCTCATCCCAATGCGTCACAAAGACGGCATCGATATGGTGCACGTTATTGCGGACCAACGCCGCCACCACGCGCTCGTCGAGCCCGCAGTCGACGAGTGCTACTGCGCCGCCCTGGCGGATAAGAATCGCATCGGCCTGGCCCACATCGAGCACCGTCACCGAAGGCGGAGCGAATCGATCCCAGTAGACGTACGGAATCGCAGCCAAGAGCACCAGGCATGCAAGCCCCACCGCCATAGGACGTGCACGGGGACGCGGCCACCGGACAAGCAGAACCGCCAGCAAACACGGCACTAGGTAAATCCACATGCTATCGGGCGGCACGCTCACGGATGCACCCGGCACGGCGGCAAACAGCCGCTCGAAGAACAGCGCGCAACGGGCGGCAATCATGGGCACAACGAGCGCCCAAGTCCGCAACGGCGCCACGAGCGAAAAGGGAACCAGCACGATCGACACAGCAAGCAGTACGCTCACCACCGGACCGATGACCGCATTTGCCAACGGAGCAATGAGCGAGAACGTACCAAAGGCAGGAATGGTGATGGGGAGCGTCGCCAACTGCGAGCACAGTGTGACGGAGAGCATGCTGGCAATGCCCGACGGCACGCTCAGCTCACCCAAAGCGTAGGTAGCATACGGGCAAAAGCACAGGATGGCAAAGACGCTGGCACATGAAAGCTGAAAGCCCATCTCGAACAGCACCGTCGGCCTCAGTAGCACAAAGATGGACATGGTTACGAAGAGTGCCGATGCGCCGTGCCGACGACGACCCGCTCCGTTTACGACAAGCGTCGCGAACACCATGCAGCACGCGCGCACGGCCGAGGGAGACGCGCCCGTAAAGGCAGCGTAGCCCACAAGCGTTATCGCCAATATCACCCGCTGAAAACCACGTGAGCACCGAGTCTTTTGCAATACGCCCTCGATCACAAACCCCACGATAGCCAGATGGCTGCCCGAGACGGCGATAAGATGCGCCGTTCCCGTCACCGAAAACCAGTCGCCCGCCGGCTGGGCGCGCAGCTCGGCCGAACGACCACAGACGACACCAGCTATGAGCGCACGTGCCGGGTCGGTCGCAGGCGCGATGAACGCAAGCAGCCAATTTCGCAGCCGAAGCAGCGGCCCCGGAGAGCCCTCATCGACCGACACAATCCGAACGGCTTTAACCTTGCGCACCTCGCCTCGGAGCACGCGCAATCGTCCATACGCATCGTTCTCAAAACGTGAAACGCGACCGATAACACGCACGTGCGCCCCGACCTTGAGCTCGCGGTCGCACGATAGGCGAACCGTTGCCAAGTTCTTACCGTCCGCGCGTACCTCGCAGGTATAGGAATACACGTCGTCGTTTATGGATGGATCACCCTGCACGACAAACTCGAGGCTGCTTGCCGCTCGACCGTCGAGCGCCTTCGAGGCGTTGAGCGCGCCCGCAGCCCACCACGCCGAGACGACCGCTCCCGCCACGAGACCGACGGACGCGGCATACAGCCACCGCTTCCAAGGGGCAAGCCGCGCACAAGATTGAGCCAGCACAACGAATACCGCCGCCGCAACGGGAATGGCCCATAGCAGCCCGACCGCCGGCGCCTGCTCCCTCAGCAGCGCATCAGCGGCCACGTTGAGCACCAAGGCGCAGCTCATACACATGCCGGCACACAGGGCCATCGTCCACGGCATCAGGGGCCGCGGAGGCATCACATGTTCGCGCTCGGTCGCACTCATACGCAGATGCAATCTTTGATTTTGGCAAGCTTCTTCTCGCCGATTCCCGACACACGCATCAGATCGTCAACCGAGGCAAAAGCACCGTTCTTTGTACGCTCATCGATAATCGACTGTGCCATGGAGGGACCGATGCCCGAGAGCGTCTGCAGCTCTGCCGCGCTTGCCGTATTGATGTTGACTAGGCCCGTTGCGCCACTCACGCCCAATGATGCGGAAGCCCCACCATCAACACCGGCTTCCGCAATGGACGCCTGCTGCTCCCCCACCGTTGGAACGTGAATCTTCTGCCCATCGACGACCTTGGATGCCCGATTGAGCCCCGTAACGTCTGCCTCGGGCGCCAGCCCGCCGGCGGCATCTATCGCCTGAGCCACCCGCGCGCCGTCCTTGACGCGATATACACCGGGCGACACAACGGCACCATCAACATCGACATAAACCTCTGCCGCGGCAGACGCCTTAGACGAAGAGCCTTCGGATGTCTTTCCGCTCGAGGCATCGCCGGATCCCGGCTCCACTAACGAGCCCGAACCATCAGTGCGCTCAAACGACACGCCGCCAGTACCGCCGCCAAGGTTCGCCATCGCCAAGCCGCTTGCCATCGCAATGACGACCAGTATCGCCATCACCACTGCCTTGTGACCGAGCAGCTTGTCCGCCCAGCGGTCCATCTTTTTGACCCGTTCGTGTTGTTCGCGCTGCGCCATAGCAAAACCTCCCAACACCATCGTGTCAGGAAAAAAGCCCTGCAACAGCCACGCTCCAAAACCGGTTTTAGCGGTCAAACCAAATACCGACCAAAACCTTGCACAAATCTGTCCATTTATTCAGGCACACGTCAGCAAATGAACACTTAGCCGCAAAAAGCCCAGATAGCAAAAGACCGACGATGCAGGCGCATCGTCGGTCTATGCACAAATTTACTCGTGATCTTGGTAAATCTCACGCGGAGCAAGCTCCGAATGTTTGCGTTTTAAGGTCTTGGGGGCCTTATACGTGTTGCTTTCGAAGTCGATGTACTCAGTCTGCTTGAGTAGGCGCTCGATCATCTCCTCGTGATCGAACAACTCCCAGGCCTCATGCACGGCATCGAGTTTAGCGTGCGTCTCGGGACGACGCGGCATAAACAGCGTGCAGCAGTCGGGAGCGGCCTCAGTCGAGATATCGAACGTACCAATCTCCTCGGCGCGCGCGATGATCTCCTGCTTGTCCGAACCGATGAGAGGACGGAACACGGGAATCTTCACGGCCTCGTTAACGGCCATGATATTCTCAAGCGTTTGGGAGGCAACCTGTCCAAGCGATTCGCCCGTCACGATGGCCTTGGCGCCCTCGATGTGTGCAATGCGCTCGGCAACCGAATACATAATGCGGCGATACATGATCACGCGCAGGTTGCTGGGACAGGTGACCGAAATCTCACGCTGGCAGTCGCCAAACGGCACCACGTACAGGCGGCCGATCTGGACACCCGGCTCAAGCGCACGGATGATGTCCTGCACCAAATACTCGCTCGTGTCGGGCGTCTGCGGACGACCTGAGAAATGTACCGGCACGCACACCGCGCCGCGACGCGCGAGCATCCAGGTTGCCACCGGAGAATCAATACCCGACGACAGCAGCGTCACGACCTTGCCGGCAGAACCCACCGGCAGACCGCCCACGCCGCGCTCGGAGCGCGCGTACACATAAACGCTACCCTGGACCACCAGTACGTGCACCATCGCATCGGGGTCGTGCATTTGAACCTTTTTATCGGGGAAGGCCTCGCACAGCACCTCGCCCACCTGACGATTGATGTCAATCGAGGTGAGCTCATAATCGGTATTGGAGCGCTTGGCGTGCACCTTAAACGAATCGAAGGAACCAAACTCGCGCAGCGCCTTCACGGCGGCGGCACAGTACTCCTGAGGGTCGCGATTGGTGTGATACG
>CAJJYO010000044.1 GCA_905197385.1 uncultured Collinsella sp. | reverse complement strand
CGCCCGAAAGCGCTTTGGGCTTACGGTCGAGGTACTCGGTAATGCCCAGGATCTCGGCAGCGGAGCGAACCTTGCGGTCGATCTCGTCCTTGGGGACCTTCTTGAGCTCAAGCGTAAACGCCATGTTCTCGTACACCGTCATATTGGGGTACAGAGCATAGCTCTGGAACACCATGGCGATGTCGCGGTCCTTGGGCGCCACGTCGTTGACGCGCTTACCATCGATGAGCACGTCGCCCGAGGTAATGTCCTCCAGGCCGGCGACCATGCGCATCGTCGTGGACTTACCGCAGCCAGAGGGGCCAATGAGGACGATGAACTCCTGGTCGTGAACGGTGAGGTTGAAGTCCTCTACAGCGAGCACACCGTCCTCGGTAACCTTGAGGTTGTGCTTCTTCTCCTCGGTCTTCTTCTTTTTGCCAAAGAAGCCCTTCTTTTTGGAATCGTTGTTGGGATACACCTTCTGAACATGTTTGAGAACGATCTCGGCCATGTCTTTACCTTTCGATATGCGGCGCCACGCTGAGGGGCGCCGCAGAAACTTGCAAAACAGTTACGGCATCAGCCCTTGACGGCACCTGCCACCACGCCGTCGATGATGTACTTCTGGCAGAGGATGTACATGACGACGATGGGGACAACGACCATCATGATGCAGGCCATCATGGGGCCGAGCTCGACGTGGCCGTAGCCGCCGCGGAAGTACTGGATCAAGATAGGAATGGTCTTGTACTTGGTGGAGTCGAGGGTAAGGTAGGGCAGCAGATAGTCGTTCCAGACCCACATGGTCTCGAGAATACCGACCGAAAGATAGGTGGGCTTCATGATGGGAAGGACGATCTTAAAGAACACCTGGACCGGGTTGCAGCCGTCGATCATGGCCGCCTCTTCGATCTCGAGCGGAATGTTCTTTACAAAGCCGGCGAACATAAAGACCGCCAGGCCCGCGCCAAAGCCAAGATAGATAAAGCAGATGTTGAACGGCGTGTTAAAGCCGATGCGGTCCGCCAAATTGGACAGTGTGAACATGAGCATCTGGAAGGGCACGACCATCGAGAAGACGAACAGGTAATAGAAGAAGTTCGAGATCTTGCTGTTGACGCGCACTACGTACCAAGCGCACATGGAGCAGCACACCAGAATCAGCACGACCGACGTGACCGTGATGATGAGCGAGTACATAAATGCCGAGGCAAAGCCCTGCTCGTTAAGGGCGTGCATGTAGTTTGCGAGGCCGTTGAACGTCTCGGGCGTGAGCAGATCGAACGCCGTGGTGGTGCTGATTGCGGTCGCTTTCTTAAAGGAATTGAGCGCAATCATAAACACGGGGTAGATCCATGCGAGCGACAGAATCGTAAAGAAGATCGAGAGCGCGCGGTTGATAACCTTATCGCGTTTCATTACTGCTGCACCTCCTTGGACCTCGTGGCCTTAAGCTGGATCATAGAGATGGCTACGACCAGGATGCAGAAGATGACTGCCTTGGCCTGGCCAATGCCCTGCCATGCAATGCCGGCACGCGAGTAGAACGTGTTGTAGATGTTCAGGGCGAGCATCTCGGTGGAGTGCGCGGGGGCACCACCGGTAAGGGCGAGGTTCTGGTCGAACAGCTTAAAGCCGTTGGTGATGGACAGAAACAGGCAGATGGTGATGGTCGGCATCAGGTTAGGGATCTTAACCTTCCAAAACGTCTGCCATGCCGTGGCGCCGTCGACCTTGGCGGCCTCGATGTAGTCGGACGGAATGGACTGCAGACCAGCGATGTAGATAATCATCATGTAGCCGACCTGCTGCCACAGGGTCAGGATGATAAGGCCCCAGAAGCCAGCAGCAGAGTTAAGGGCGATGAGCTGGGCGCCCACGTTGGAGAGCAGGCAGTTGATCAGAATCTGCCAAATGTAGCCCAGCACGATGCCGCCGATCAGGTTAGGCATAAAGAAGATCGTACGGAAGATGTTGGTGCCCTTGAGCGCCTTGCGGGTGAGCGCCTGCGCGATGGCGAGGGCAATCACGTTGATAAGCACCGTCGACAGGAAGGCAAACGCCACCGTAAAGAAGAACGACGTAGCAAACTGCGAATCGGACAGCGCGCGCACGTAATTCTTGATACCGACAAAATGCGTGTTGTTAATGGTAATAAACTGGCAGAACGAGAGATAGAAGCCCTGGATAAAAGGGATCACGAACCCGATCATAAACGCCAGGCACGTGGGCAGCATAAAGAGCGGCCACCAGCGCTTGAGTGCTTTGCCCATAAAAGGGTCCTTTCAATATGCAGGGGGCGGGCAAACCAACGTCTGCCCGCCCCCTGTCGCTAATCAGATAGCTTGGGCAGCAACTGCTTACTCGGAAGCGGCCTTCTCGGTCTTCCAGCCATCGACGAAGGCGTTCTTGACGCCGTCCCACTTGGTGTTGTCGGCAGCATAGGCAATCAGAGCCTGCTTGAGGTTCTTCTTCCACTCCTCGGAGGGAATGTAGACGAAGTCCCAAGCGACGGTCTTCTTGCCGTCCTTGGCCATGGCAACGGCCTGCTGCGAGAAGACGTTGGTGGTCTCCTTGGCGCTCTTGAACGGAGCGGTCAGACCCATCTTGTCGGCGATGATGCTGGTCGGGGTGTCAGCGGTGACGCACCAATACATGAAGTCCTCGGTGGCCTTCTGAGCATCCTCGGAAGCCTGGGAGCTCACGCACCAGTAGTTCTCGCCGCCGGAGCACAGGCCCTGGTTCTCCTCGCCGTCAACACCGATGTAGATGGGCATCATGCCAATCTGATCGTCGGTCATGCCGGCCTTAACGAGGTCAGAGTAGGCCCAAGAGCCGTTCTGGTAGAAGACGGCCTTGCCGGTTGCGAACTCGTTGGTGGCGTCGTCGCCGGTCTTGGAAGCAAGCTGCGAAGGATCGCAGGTGGAGTCGGTGATGTACAGGTCGAAGATCTGCTTGTAGTTGTCGAGGAACTCACCCTTGATCTCGTCGTCCTCCTGGTTGTGCTCCTTCTCAAACTCGTAGTAGAGCGGCATGTTGGCAAGGTGGGTGGTGTAGCGCCAGCTGGAGGAGTCGTCCATGCCGGCGGAAGTGAAGGCACCCTCGACACCAAGCTCGTCCTTGCGGGCCTGGATGTCGTCGGCACAAGCCTTCAGCTTGTCGAAGGAGTTGATGTCCTCGGCCTTGTAGCCAGCCTTCTCGAGCAGCTGCTTGTTGTAAATAATGCCGAAGCTCTCCTGAACCCAGTCGATGCACACATCCTTGCCGTCGGATTGCAGAGCCAGGGAGTCGTCAATGAGCTCACCGCGGAGCTTGGTATCGGACAGGTCGGCGCAGTAATCCTTCCAGTTCTTAAGACCGGTGGGGCCGTTGACCTGGAACAGGGTCGGAGCGGAGCTCTTGGACATCTCGGACTTGAGCTTCTCCTCGTAGGTGTTGGAGGCGGCGGTCACGATCTTGACCTCGACGCCCTTCTCCTCCTTGTACGCCTTGGCGATCTCCTTCCACTCCTTGTCGACCTCGGGCTTGAATTGGAGGAAGTAGACCTCGGCAGCGTCACCAGAAGCAGAGGAGCCGGAGCCTGCAGAACCACCGCAGCCCACGAGACCCAGACCAAGAACCGCAGCCGCGGAACCAGCAAAGCCCAGGAACTGCCTTCTGCTCATTTCGTTCTTCATTACAATCCACCCTTTCACACCGTGGCGGCACCCTTTGCCGCCGCCTTCGGAGATTGGCTCGGGGACTTTGCCCCTTTTGCTGATTTGTACAATACGCTATTTGGCTAGTTGTTTGAACAAGTATTACTAGAGCGGTAGGAAAACTTCGGTGAACGGTAATTTCAACTTGATACTTGACAAGTTTTGTATAAACAATTATTTGTTATCGAATGCAGAGAAAACGCCCGGTCAAGCCGATGCATCGTCGGTTTGACCGGGCGTTTTCGCTTTGAGGGCATGAGTCTCGTCAGGCTGCGAGCTAGCCGGCTATCGCTTGGAGTTGACGCGGTAGTGGAAGATCTCGGGATGCGTGCGGGCATGCGTGACCTCGAACAAGATGCCGTCCGAGGTGTACGACTGACTCTCCATGACGGCAACGCAGTTGTATTTGCCGAGGTCAAGATAGCTGCAGTCCTCATCGTTGGCAAGCTCGACGCTCACCGTACGGCGACTCGCCATCACCTTGACGCCGCGTTTGTGCTCCAGATAGTCGTAAATTGACTTTGCGGCGATCTCGGGCGTCAGACCCTTGGCGATCGACTCCAAAAAGTAGCCGTGGTCCACCTGGCGAGCATTGCCGTTGAGGCTTCGGACACGCACTACACGAATCAGCTCCTCGCCCACCTTAAAGCCCAGGCGACGAGAAAGTTGCTCAGTGCAAATCAAATGTTCAAAAGACTTAACGTCCGTCGATGCAACGGCATTGTTGCGCTTTGCAAATTCGCCAAACGACTCGACTTCCTCGAGTGCGCCCAGCATGTCGGTTTCGCCCTTGAGCCAAATAACGCGCACGCCCTTGCCGTGTATAGGCTGCACAAACATCTGATCGGCCAGCATGCTCAAGGCGCGTCGAACGGTATTGCGCGTGCAGCCAAACTCCGCGGTCAGCTCGGCTTCGGTTGGCAGCATCTCCTGAAACGCATAGGTCCCGTTAATGATGCGCGAACGGATCTCGCGGTAGATTCCTTCGTATATCGCTTTTGGCATTGTTTCACCTCTACATTATTCATTTCCGGCTAGGCACGATAGCATTTCTTAAAGTTGTTTAAACCGATTATCGGCAAAGCGACAGGATTTAACCGTTGACGGTTTCTGTCATGCCCAAATCGGTTTCGCTCAAAACTGCCGGTACGACAATCGTCTGGTCCTCTACAATGAATCCATTGTTTAAACGTTTCCCCACGCGCAACGCGCCTCGATATTCGGAAGGCAGAACATGCTGCAAAAAATCCAACGCTTTGGCGGGGCAATGTTCGCGCCCGCCATGCTGTTTTCTATATCAGGCCTCATGGTCGGCGTCTCCGCTCTCGCAACGACTGCGGACATCGTCGGCGATCTCGCCGTATACGGAACCCCTTGGTACGTTTTCTGGGCCATCATCCAGCGCGGCTCGTGGACGGTCTTTAAACGCCTCCCACTCCTTTTTGCCGTAGCGTTGCCTATCGGTCTTGCCCAAAAGCAACCAGCACGCTGCTGCTTCGAGGCACTCGTGGCCTATTTTGCCTATTGCTTCTTTTTGAGCGAAATCATTAAGCTGAGCGGAGACAACCTTGGACTTAAGTACCCGTCATCTTTGACCCCCGCCAACGGCATCACCGTCATCGACGGCATCAAGACGCTCGATACCGGCATTATCGGCCCGCTGGCGGTATCGGCAACCGTCGTCGCCATCCATGACCGCTTCTACGATGCCAAGGTTCCCGATTGGCTTGGCACGTTCTCGGGCTCCTCGCTGGTCTACCTCATCAGCTTTTTTGCCGTGTTTGCCCTTGCCGCTATCTCGGCCGCCATCGTTCCCTTCGTATACGCTGTGACCGAAACGCTGCGCCACGCACTTGTAGGCGTCGGCCCCTTCGGCGTGGGCGTCTTTGTGTTTTTGGAGCGAGCGCTCGAGCCCATGGGCTTGCACCATTTGCTCTACATGCCCATCTACTACGACAATTTGGTCATTAACGACGGCATCTACGCCACGTGGACCAACTTGCTTCCCATCCTGTCGCACAGCACGCGCCCCCTCAACGAACTTGCGCCCTGGGCCGGTTTCACCGCCACCGGCTGGAGCAAGCTCTTTGGCCTTCCCGCCATCGCGGCAGCATTCTATTTCACCGCCAAACCCGAACGCCGCGCCGGCCTTAAGGCCATCCTTTGGCCCGCCATCGTCGCCTCGGTGGTCTGCGGCATCACCGAGCCGCTCGAGTTTCTCTTTATGTTCACCTATCCCGGACTCTTTTTGCTCTACGCCGTCCTATCCTCCTGCCTTGCCATGGCCATGAACTTCTTTGGCGTCGTCGGCATCTTCTCGGGTGGCTTTATGGAGATGGCTGCCTTCAACTTTATCCCGCTCATGCGGACGCATGCCGGCTCCTACCTTTTGGCGCTCGGTATCGGGCTGATGTTTAGCGCTGTCTTTTTTCTGGTCTTCCGGGGCCTCATTCTGGCTTTCGACCTAAAAACCCCAGGCCGCGAAGATCATATCGCCGGCGATGCGGCGCTCGCACGTCTGACGGGAAAGAGCCCTGCCAAAGAAGGCGCGGCCCAAAACGACACCGACAACCAATCATCCCAAGATCACTTGCTCGCTGAGCAAGTCGTCGCGCTCTTGGGTGGCGTTAGCAATATTGTAGGAGCGCCCACTTGCTCCACGCGTCTGCGCGTTGAGGTCGCAGACCCCTCCGTTGTCGCAGACAACGCAGCCTTCGTCGCGGCGGGCGCCAAGGGCCTCATCGTTACCGGCAAAACGGCTCAGGTAATCATTGGCGTTTCCGTTCCCCGTATCAAAGAGCACTTTGATCGAATCATGGGGCTCGAGCCGGGCTTTGTCCCCACCATCCCACCCTCCCCCACCGTTGGAATCGCAAAAAAGAACGGCGACATCTGCTTCTTCGACATCGACGGTACGCTCGCCTGGCAAGATCCCAAACTCGCCCAAGAGCTCCCCGAGGATGAGCGAGACCTCTCCCCCTATCCCAATGAAGCGGTCTCGCAAGCCATCCGTGATTTTGTTGCCAAGGGCAACATGGCGTTTATCTGCACAGGGCGCACGCTGAGCTGCATCCACCCAAAGCTGCTCGAGCTGCCCTGGACCGGCATCGTCTGTCTTGCGGGCGGTTACGCCGAGATCGACGGACACGCAATTCGCGATCTGTCGATGACGCCCAGTATGTTGCAGCGTCTTGCCCCCTACCTTGAGCAATCGGGCGAGGTCATCCGCTTTGAGGGCCTCAACGGCGTCGTGCGCATGAGTGCCGATGCGCCCGATGCTCCCGGATACGCGCGCACCCTGGGCGACGCAGTCACGCAGCTGCAACATTACAGTGTCTACAAGATCTTGATGTCTACATCGCTCGCCAACCACATCGCTCAAGACAAGGCACTTGAGCCGCTGCTGTGCTTTAACGAGCTCGAACTCGAGGTAACCGAAATCTCGCCCCGCGAATGCACGAAGCGCGGGGGCATCCAGTCTGTACTCGACGCCCTCGATCCCCACCACGGAACCGTATACGGCATCGGCGACGCCAGCAATGACGTCTCGCTGATGAACGCCGTCGATGTCGGTATCGCCATGGGCAATGCGCCGGACTATCTCAAAAAGCGCGCCGACTACATCACCGACTCGGTCGACAAAAATGGCGTCGTCAAGGCGCTCGAGCACTTTAGGCTTATATAAGCAGCCGGCACGCGCACGCGTCCCGTTTCCCCAAATCGCCAAAACAGACGCGCCGGCAACTCCAATGTGGCAATATGGTATCTGCACACCGCAACGATGCAACCTAAGAAAGAATGCGAGAACCCGTGTCCAGTCCGTTTACCAGCTTTTTAGCCCAGCACTTTGACCAGATCAACGACTATCTGGCCACGTTCTTTGACGGACAGGCGACCTCTGCCGATATCGGGCGCTACCTGTATACCCCGCTCTCGACATTTACGGCCAATGCCGGCAAGCGCCACCGCCCGCTCATCTGCATGCTCGCCGCCACCGCGGTAGGTGGCAGCTTTGAGAGCGCCCGCAGCGCGGCGGCAGCTATCGAGCACTTTCAGTCGGGAGCGCTTATCCATGACGACATCGCCGACAACGGACAGCTTCGTCGAGGTAAGCCCTGCATGCACCTTACCGAGGGCACGGGCCTTGCCATCAATTGTGGCGACCTGGCGCTCACCATGGTCACCAAGACGGTTCTCGACGACCCCACGCTGGAGTCCGACGTGAAGCTGCGTGTGCTCCACGAGCTTACCGAGATGATCGTCCGCACCATCGAGGGTCAAGCGCTCGACCTGGGTTGGGTCCGTGACGGGCGCTTTGATATCTCGGTTGATGACTACCTGGACATGGCGACGCACAAGACCGCGTTTTACAGCGGAGCCACGCCGCTTGCCGCCGGGGCCATTATCGGCGGCGGCAGCGATGAGCAAATCGAAGCGCTGCGCGCCTTTGGCCTACACACAGGCCTCGCCTTTCAGATTCAGGACGACCTGCTCAACCTTGTCGGCACTAAGGAAGCCGCCAACAAGGACTTCCGCACCGACATCACCGAGGGCAAGCGCACGCTTGTCGCCGTACACGCCCTCTCTAATGAGCGCCACCACGACGAGGTCGAGGCGATTCTTTCCTCAGGCACCGATGATCCCGCGCAGCTCGCACGCGCCGTGGAGATCTTCCAGGAGACCGGCTCCATCGATTACGCCCACACTTACGCGCTCGACCTGACCGCTAAGGCCAAAGCGGCCATCGAGAACGTTGAGCTTGATCCGCACGCACGCGAGCTGTTCCTCTCCATGGCAGATTTCTTTGTGGAGCGCCTTAACTAACGGGGGTTATAAAACCTGTCAGCAGCGTATTTAGGCACAACTTGCTACACTGTTGAGTGCATGTTTATGCATCCCTTTGCGTTGTCTATCCGACAGACGCTCAAATAGTACGAATGGTACGCCGAAAGGGGTTCGTTCATGGAACCTATTACAACGGGCATGCAAGGAGCAGCCGTCGAGGACGTGCAGTCTCGTCTCCTGCAGCTCGGCTACACGATTGATGCCGCCGAAGTCACCGACAAGTACTTTGGAGCCACCACTGAGCAGGCCGTCAGCACCTTCAGGCTCGACAGCGGCCTTGCTGCCGGTCATGCCGTCGATATCCCCTGTTGGAGCGCCCTTGTAGACGCTTCGTATAAGCTGGGCGACCGCACCCTCTATCTGCGCATGCCCAATTTCCATGGCGCCGATGTGCAGGCCCTGCAGCGCGCTCTCAACGTTTTGGGCTTTGCCTGTGGCGAAGACGACGGCTACTTTGGTCCGCATACCGAGGCCGCCCTGCAGCAGTTCCAGGAAAATGTCGGCCTGTTTGCCGACGGCATGGCCTTCCAGGACACCTACGCCTACATCAACCGCCTGCACCATGTGTGGGAGGGCAAGCCCTCGGTCACCGAAGCCGAGTCCCGCATCGGTTTTGCTCGCGCCGCCAACGTGCTCGAGCGCTTTCAGATTGCCGTTATCGGCGAGGACCCCATCGCACGCAGTGTTGCGTCGCGTATGTGGAATATCGCCACGGCAACGACCGACAACAGCGGCATGATGCTCTGCGACTCCGAGGTCCCAACCGACGTTGACCTGGTGCTCGAGATCGCAAGCGACGAGCTGCCCGCCGACGCCGCACCGCGCGCCACGATTGCCCTCGCCGAGTGCCACAACCTAGCCCAGCGCATCCGCACTGCCAATGTCGCCGCGCAGCAGAAGCCGGCACGCATTCGCATTGAGCTCACGGGCATGACGCGCTACAACGGCACCTTCACGGCCAGCGACGCGCAGACACTCGCCGTACGCCTGCTCGATGGCGTTTGCGATGCCTTCGCAGATTAGGTAAACTAAACGAGTTGCTTTTGGGCAACACCACGCATTGGGACGTAGTTCAACGGTAGAACTCCGGTTTTTGGTGCCGGCTGTTGGGGGTTCGAATCCCTCCGTCGACGCCATCTAGTGAATAAAGCCTTTATATAAAGGCTTTTTTGCTAT
>CAJJYO010000043.1 GCA_905197385.1 uncultured Collinsella sp. | reverse complement strand
AAACCGAATGATGGTACGAGCATCCATTCGGCTTCCAGGGCAGCCACAGACAGAACGGAGCGAACAGAAAAGAGCACGTAGACCTGCCATAGCTCACCGACAAAGCTCATGCCGGCAAGAACGGCAGAGGTGGCGATTACAGTGAGGGAGCCCAAAACGCGACCGCTTACTTTATCGGCAACATGACCGATCACAAGTGAGCCGATAACGCTCACCACGGTGGAGATGGCGTTGGAGATGTTGTACTGCGCAAGAGAAATTCCCAAGTCGCTGACGATGAGCGGCTGAAACAGGCTCATGCAGTTAACGAAAATCGTGTAGCATGTGGCCATGATGACAAAGCCGGAGGCCACGACGAGCCAACCTGGGAAGAACTTACGCTGCTGGGGCATTGGTTACTCCTTGTGGTCGGCGATATAGCCCAAAGCGACTGCCGCATAAGCCGCGGCACCAAGTGGCAGCTCGGCATCGCTAAAGCGCGCCTTGGGATGATGCTGGGCAAAGTGTTCGTCCGTATCGGTCACGGCAGCGCCCACGGTAAAGTACGCACTCGGGATCTCACTCGAGATCAACGCGAAGTCCTCACTCGCCATGGCGTGGAACAGCGGCAGGAAGGTGGCCTTGGGCAGTGTCGCACCCACATAGCCAAGTGAAGCCTGGGTCATATTGTCATCGAGTACGAGCGGGGGAACATCCGAGAGCGTCTCGATAGTCGCCGGCGTACGATAGGTCGTGGCAACGCCTTTGACGACCTCCGCGATGCGGGTCTTGAGGTGCTCCATGAGCTTGACGTCGAAGCCACGCAGCGTTCCCTCGAGCACACAAGTGTCGGGGATGACATTTGCGGCCTGACCGCCGGCGAACTTGCCAACGGTAAGCGCGACCTCCTTGGCCGCCGGCACCTCGCGGGAGATGAGCTCCTGAAGCGCCAGATGCACATGGACGCCGGCCGTGATGGGGTCGATGCAGATCTCGGGGCTCGAGCCATGGCCGCCCTTGCCCTGAAGCGTGACGCGAAAACCGTACACGCCCGAAAGCGCCGGGCTGCCGTAGAGCACCAGGCCAAGCGGCGACTGGCTATTGACATGCATGGCAAAGGCGGCCTGGGGGCGTGGGCTCTGCAGCAAACCGTCGACGATGGCAGCACGGGCACCCTCAAAGGTTTCCTCGCCCGGCTGGAACAGCAACTTAACCGTGGCGTTGGCGTCGAGAAGCTCGGACTCGCGGGCCTTGAGCATACGAGCCGCACCAAGCAGCGCCGTCGCGTGCATATCGTGACCGCAAGCATGCATGCAGCCATTGGTGGATGCAAAGGGCTCGCCGGATTCCTCGGCAACGGGAAGGGCATCCATGTCGCCGCGGAGCATGATGACCGTACCGGCCTGCTTGTCCGTGCACGTACCGTTACCCCGAGCAGCAGCTGCCGCGCCGGCACCGATAAGGCCAACGACACAGGAGCCGTCGACAAGCACGGCATAGGGAATATCCATCTCGTCCAGACGCGCCTGGATAAAGGCGGACGTCTGCGGAAGGTTGTTACCCAGCTCGGGCATCTGGTGTAGATCGTGTCGCCACACAGCAAGCTCGTCTGCAAAAGTCTGAGCTTCTGCAACAAGACCGTCACCGATAGCGGCCTGCGCCGCTGCGGTAGCCTTGGGCGCTGGTTGCGGTTGAAAACCGGACAAAGCTGGTGCCATAGATGCCCTCCAGTAACGTTTTTGCAGCAAGCACTTTGATAGCATAAAGTGCAAGGTACAACTTTAAGGGCGACGCATAAAAAATGCCGCCCCGGGAGGGCGGCGCAACAAGTTGTTTACAATTGCGGGCGCGGCTTTTTGCGCAAAAAATCGAAGTGAGTCTCACTCAAGATAATCGACAGGAAGATAAGCACGAAGCCGGCGAGCAGGCGCGAGGTGAGCGCCTCCCCCATCAGCAGCACCGAAAACAACACGCCCGAAGGCGACTCCATCGAAAGGAGCAGTGAGCCCGTCGAAGCCGGGACATGCGCCAGGCCGACGTTTTGGATGAGCAGAGCCACGCATGTGCAGCCCACCGAGAGAAACGCCATCACACCGATAAAGTTCGGCGTCCACACGGACAGAGGCGCCTGGGTCTCGAATAACAGCGACGAAACCAGGCTCAGCACGCCGTTGCCCACAAACATCCAAAACGTGATAACGTTGATGTCCATTTTGCGACCGTACTTGGCGGTCACCGCCATCTGGATGGCGAAGAAGACCGCGCCTGCCAGCGTAATGACGTCACCGATGTTGAACTCGACGCTATCGAGCGCCACCAAGCCAATGCCCGCCAAGCACAGCAGTGCCGCGCCCAGGTTATAGCGGGTGAGTTTTTCTCCGCTCAGAAAATAGCTCGCGAACGGCACGAGGATGCAATACGTGCCCGTCAAAAAAGCATTCTTGCCCGCCGTAGTATATGCCAGACCGACCGTCTGCAACGCATAGGCCGCCCACATGAGCACGCCCATACTCAGGCCAACGATCAGATTGCGAGCGTTGAAATGTGCAGTGATGCGCTTGTGGAAGACGGCAAACATGACCAACGCTGCAGGCAGAAAGCGTACATAGAGCAGCTCGAACACCGGAATGGTGCCGAGTGCGTCCTTCATAGTGGTAAAGGAGTAGCCCCAGATGACCGCCACCGAAAGTAGCAAAACTTTCCAGAACAGCGGGGAGCGTGCGCCGGCGCCCCTGGGAATACCGCCCGCGCCCAAATCCTCACGGGCCACAGGGCTATCGGGCATGTTTTCGATTTCGTTGGCAGCGTATTGGGCCATGGAACATCCTCACACTCAATCTGGGCGTGGTGTCCGCACGCGTATGGCTGCGTGCCGCCTCATGGTCAAATAAAAACGGGGCGCACCGGACCCCCGGCACGCCCCGCTACTGTAGCAACAACCAAGCAGCCCACGCAATCCAGCCCACTAAAGCGTCGGCAGAGTAAACCTCGATGTTTCGTCGATGTCACGCTGTTGCACTAAATAAGTTTCGTGCTTTCAAGCTTTTCGATGATCCAGTCGTTGGCTTTGATGACCGGGCGGCGGAAGATGACGCCCAGGGCCAGCGACGGAATCAGATAGCTCGCCAGAATACCCAGCTCAACCCAGTACTCCATATGGTAGGCGCCAGCCATGGCGGCATGCATGGCGTTGATGCCGTGAGTGAACGGCAAGAACGGATAGATCGCCTGGAACACAGGGCCGGTCATCTCGATGGGGAACGTGCCGCCCGAACCGCCGACCTGCATGACCAACAGCACGACTGCAAGCGCCTTGCCGATATCGCCAAACGAAACCGTAAGCGTGTAGACGATATTGGAGAACACGAGACTCGCGACCCAGCCCGCTAGCACAAACTGCAGCGGGTTGTCGCACTGAATGCCAAAGAACAGAATGTCGCCCGCGCACACGAGCGTTGCCTGCAGCAGAGCCAAACCGCCAAAGAACAGGTAACGACCCAGATAGATCTCGTGCAGGCGCACGGGGATGAGCTCGTTGATAAGCTCATCGTCAACCGAGACCTTCATCATGGCCGCCAGTACGATCGAGCCGACCCAGAGCGACAGAATCGTGTAGAACGGCGCCATGGCCGAACCGTAGTTGCGGATCGGATAGACCGGCTTACGGTCGAGTGCGACAGGGCCGGAAAGCGACACGGCCAGACCCTCGGGATCATTGCCGATCATCGTCTTGATCGTGGCTAGATCATCAGACATAAGGGCACCGTCGAGCTCGTCCTTAAACGCGCTGATCTTGCCCGACGCCTCGCCCAGCTGATCGGAAGCCTTGTTGACCAGCTTTGCAGCCTTAGAGAGGCCCTTTGCCAGCGAACCGGATGCGTCGGTCAGGTCGTCTACGGCACTATCCAGATCGCCCGAAATACCATTCAGTGAATCCAGAACCCCCGAGACGGTCTTCTTGAGCTCTTTGGCCTTGACCGAAAACGTAGAGTCGTAGTCAGTCTTGGCGCCCGAGATACCAGCCTTGGCATCGGCGATGGCCTGATCGACCTCGGCACGCGATTTGTTAACCTCTGCCATACTCTTCGTGAGCGACGTCGCGATATTCGTCAGCTCATTGGCATTGTTGCGGTACTCCGTTGCGGTTTTATCAAGCTCGGCAGCCGCGTCCTCAAGCCCTGCCTTGAGCTTATCGTTACTCACCTGGCCAGCAAGACTACGGAGCTCATTCGCCGTGTCATCAATCTCGTCGGCACGTTTATTGAGTGACGCTGCGCCATCGTTGAGCTGAGACACCGTAAGATCGACGTGCTGGTTTGCAGCGTCGAATGCCTTTGCGAGCTCGGTAGAAACGTTATCGAACGAACCCGCGCTCCCATCAATAGCGGCATCGATCGCATCGCTGGCGGACTTGAGCGCTTGCTCGGAATCGGCAATACCGCTCTCGGCATGCTGCATGAGCTGCTTCACCGACTCCTCGGTCGATCCGGACTGCTTGAGCATGCCGCCCGCCGACGTCAGCGAATCGGCCGTGGAGCTCAAAATGCCCGCAAGCGACGTTGCGCTGGCCTGAACGTCCTGCAGGTCCTGGACCGAATCGCCGAGCGTCGAGGACAGGTTGGCGATAAAGTTACCCACCTGGTCGGTGCTCATGTAATCGAGCAGGCTGGACACCGTCTTAAGACCGATCGTCGTAATGGTCTCGGTAAAAGTTTTGTTAACCTGGCTCTGGACGGCGCTCGAACCCTTCTCGGTCACGATCTGCGCAATGGCGTTGGCCTTCTGATTCTCGTAGAACTCGATATCGGCATGCTTCACGTCGGTCGAGAAAAGCGTCATCATATCGGCACTAAACGTCTTAGGGATAACGACGGCAGCATAGTACGCGCCCGACTTAACGCCCTCGATAGCCTTTTCGCGATTGTTGAGCACAACCCAATCGAAGCTCTCGTTGCCGCGTAGGGTGGCGGTCACGTTTTCGCCCACGTTAACCTCGACGGGGATCAAATCGCTCTCGTAACCCTCATCGGTGTTGACCACGGCGATCTTAAGATTGCCGGTGTTGCCGTACGGATCCCAGCTGCCGGCGATGTTAAACCACGCGTACAGACACGGTACGATAATGAGGCCCATCACGACAACCAAGCCGATCACGGAGCGAGACACGTTTTGGACATCGCGCTTAAACAGATGCAGGATGTTCTTCATTTATGCCTCACCTCCTTTGGAGTGCTTGCCAAGCGCGGTGGTATCTCCATCATTTGTGGCTGTGCTGTCGCTGCCCTGAGATTTATGGTGCGAGCCGATATGCGGCAAGCGGCCCGTGGACTGATCGCCGCCCTTGGCACCACGCTCGCTGGCGTTGAGGCCAAACATGTGGCGGGCGGCAGGAATGGCGGCCGTGTGTTCGCGCATCTCGCGACGCAGGTCCTCATCCGAAAGCGCCGAGATGCGCATCTGGGTATTGAGGCTCGCTCGGATATATTCGATATTGATAAGCCAGCCGCAGATGGCAATAACCGAGATGATCCAAATGACAAGCAGGATGATCTTGCCGTTATTGTCGATATCGAGAACCGTCGACAGGACAAAGAGCAGGACCTGAACGCCCACCACGGCGGCAAAACCGCCCTTGATGTAGTACGGGTAGCGATGTTCAAAGGCGACCGCATGATCGAGCAGTTCGCGACGGTACGAATCGGAATCGAGCATGACGCGCATGGCCGTGCGCAGCGAGTAGCGCTGGCGCGGCAGGTCGTTGGACTCGCAAATCATCATACCGGTCGTGGAGAGCTGTTTATCAAAGAGCAGGTTAAGGTTGAGCAGCAGCGGACGCAGCTGCAGGCCGATAAAGAGCGCCACGATCAAGAACACGCCCAGAATGCACAGGTTAAACAGGTAGTTGAACGAATACATGCCGCCGACCGTCTCGCGCAGCAGATTGATGCCGTAGGTAAAGGGCAGCAGCGGGTGCAGCCACTGGAAGAAGCCGGGCATCATCTCGATGGGGTACATGCCCGACGAACCCGGGATCTGCACGATGACGAGAATGACGCCGATAGCCTTGCCGATATGCTTAAACGTGGTGGACAGCGCATAGATGATATTGACGTAGGTGAACGAAATGGCGATGCCGCCCAGCACGAACAGCAGCGGGCTGACGCACTGCACGCCAATCACCAGATCGCCTACCGTAACGATGATGGCCTGCAACGCGCCCAGGATCACCATGAGCAACCAGCGGCCAAAGTAGCCTTGGCGCGCCGTAAAGCTGCCAACACCTTCACGGTCGACCTCGAGCTTGTAAATGGCGATGAGCACATAGCCGCCCACCCAAAGCGCCAGATTGGTGTAGAAGGGAGCGATGCCCGAGCCAAAGCTCTTGACCGGATAGATTGACTTGGACGTCAACTCAACCGGAGACGCCATGAAATCTGCCACGTCATTGACATCGACGCCCATCAGATCGGCCAGCTCGCCCATGGACTCGGAGGTCTGCAGCGCCGCGATGTCATTGGCGGCGGTTGCAAGCTTGTCCTGGACCTTGGCAAGCGAGGAATCGGTCTGGGACAGCGTGGTCTTGGCCTGGCCGAGCGTAGCGCTAAGCTGCGCCAACGTGCCGCGCGCATTTGCAAGTGTAGGTGTCATACCCGAGACGATACCGGTCAGGTCGCCCGAAACGGCAGCAAAAGAGTCGAGCGCGCTCGAGGCCTTCGGCAGCGCGTTTTGGCCCAAGTCCGTCTGGGCTTGGCCAAGGTTGGTCGCACCGGTATGAATTGCGTTATTGATAGCGTCACTGGCACCCGAAACAGCCGCTGCGTCATTCGCCATGGCGCTCGACTGCGCGGACAGACCGTCCTTGATGCTCTGAAGCTTTTCATTCTGCTCTCGAAGCAAATCGATGGTCGATACAATGCGCGCGTCAATTTCCTCGGAACCTGTCGACGTGTCATTGGCGAGAATCTCCAAGTGCCCGATAACGGCCTTATTGTGGTCGATCGTCGCTTGAAGAGACTCGAGCGAGTTGTCGATACGGGTGGTCGTAGATGTGACCGCGCCCGTCAGCTTGCCGATGGCAGCGTTCGCAGAGGCCGACGTCTTGGTGAGCGCAAGGCTGCCTTCCGAGAGCGCCTTGGAGAGCGAGGTGATGGAGTTGCCCGCCGTGGTGCGAGCTTCGCTCAGCAGGTCGTTGCCCTGGGAGATCGCCTGCGTCAGCGACGGTGCCTGGCCTTGCAAGCCGGCAAGTGCCGCATCAGCCGAGGCGATAGCGCCACTCGTCTTATCGATGGCGGCATTCATATCGCCAATCGAATCGCGCACCTCGCCCAAGGTGTCGGACGCCTCGGACACCGAACTTGCCAGCGAGTCCTGAGTCTGGGTTGCCTTGTCCTTTAAATCGACACCGGCATCCTTGGCGATACCGGCAACAGTCTTGCCTACCGTAGAGACAAATTCCGAGTTGATCTGCTCCTCGATGGTGTTTGCACCGGTATCGGTAACCTTGGGCGCAATGGCGCTCTTCTTCTCATTGACGTAGTACGTGAGCTTGGGCTGATGGTAGTTGCCGTCGAGCATCGAAACCAGGTTATCCGAGAAGTTCTTGGGAATCACGATAGCGGCATAGTACTCGCCGCTCTCGACGCCCTCCTTGGCATCGGCCGTCGAGTCGACGAACGTCCAGCCCAACTGATGATTCTCCTTGAGCTGGTCGACCACTTTGTCGCCAGCGTTGAGCTCACCCACCAAGTCGTTTTGGGTGCCTCGATCGTTGTTGGCGATAGCAATCTTGATGCCTTGGGTGTTTCCATACGGATCCCAGTTTGCCACGATGTTATACCAGGCATACAGCGAGGGAATAACGCACACGCCTAGGGTAACCACCAGGGCGACGGGGTTCACAAGCAGTCGCTTAATGTCGCGCTTAAATATCGCAAAGGACACCTTTGCATTGGATAGTTTGCTGCCGAGACTCACGCTTGGACCATCCATCCTGTCGTTAAATCGAATCGTACTATCGATAACCATTGTACGTAGGCGCTTTAGCGTCTCAGAGCACAATGGTATTGAGTTTTACGGGTAGCAATATACTACGAAGATGAGTTAGCGTACAGTTGTACAGTATCTTTAATTTCAGCAGGTCACAAAACCACAACCCGCACAAATTAGCAATTCAAATAGTCATCGGGGACGTTCTTAAACGACTAGTCATCGGGGACGGTCTTTGCCGATTCGCCGGCTCGCTGGCCGGGCCGGCAAGGACTGTCCCTGGCGGCACTCATTTAAGTCTGTCCCCAATGAGTGGTTTCAGTCATTTAAGTCTGTCCCCAATGACTACCCAATGACTGGGCGCCGTGCTTGACATTAACCCTGCTTCAACGGGTACCATCCTCTTATGTCTGTAACGCCATATAGACCGAGGGGATAGATCTATGACCGCAACCGCACCCGCAGCACCGGCAAAGGTGTACTTTACCAACCTGCGCACGCATGCTCGCGAGAGCCAGCTCGACAAGCTCAAGCGCCTCATCCGTCACGCCGGTATCGAGCAGATCGACTTTGAGAACAAGTTCGTCGCCATCAAGATTCACTTTGGCGAGCTGGGCAATCTGAGCTTTTTGCGCCCCAACTACGCTCGCGCCGTCGCGGATGTCGTGAAGGAGCTGGGAGGCAAGCCCTTCCTCACCGACTGCAATACGCTCTATGTGGGTAGCCGCAAAAACGCGCTCGAGCACATCGATACCGCCTACCAGAACGGTTTTACCCCGTATGCCACGGGCTGCCAGATCATTATCGCCGACGGCCTCAAGGGCACCGACGAGGCACTCGTCCCGGTCGAGGGCGGCGAGTACGTGCGCGAGGCCAAGATCGGTCAGGCTCTCATGGACGCCGATATCGTGATCAGCCTCACCCACTTTAAGGGCCATGAGCAGGCCGGCATGGGCGGTGCCCTGAAAAATATCGGCATGGGCTGCGGTTCTCGCGCCGGTAAGACCGATCAGCACAGCAGTGGAAAACCGCACGTCAAGGAAAAGCTCTGCCGGGGCTGCCGCCGCTGTCAGAAGGAATGTGCCAACGGCGGTCTCGTTTTCGATGAAGCCTCCAGAAAAATGCACGTGGATGCTGAGCACTGCGTCGGCTGCGGACGGTGTCTCGGCGCCTGCAATTTTGACGCAATCGAATTTGACAACAACGCAGCCAACGAGCTGTTAAACTGCCGTATGGCGGAATACACAAAAGCCGTTGTGGATGGACGTCCAAACTTCCATATTTCCCTGGTCGTTGACGTCTCCCCGAACTGCGACTGCCACGGTGAAAATGACGTACCGATCCTTCCAAATCTTGGTATGTTTGCTTCTTTCGATCCGCTGGCACTCGATCAGGCCTGTGTGGACGCCTGTCTGGCCGCTGCTCCGATGCCGGGCAGCCAGCTTGCAAAACATCTTGCTGATCCGGATTTCCACGATCACCATGACCATTTCACAAATTCCACACCAGAATCTGAGTGGAAAAGCTGCCTGGCACACGCGGAGAAGATCGGTCTGGGAAGCCGGGAGTATGAATTGATCACACTATAATAACATCAACCCCATCTGCCAGCTGTGCCGCCGGTCTTTTTGCGGCCGCAGAGCTGTGAAAAACGGAGCCGCCCCGGTCTTTTCTGCCGGTCGGCTCCGTTTTATGCTCTTCTTTATTTCTGAATCCAGACACCATTCGCATCGACTCTA